>NZ_ARPN01000057.1:0-4598 GCF_054966645.1 Pseudoalteromonas sp. SANK 73390 | reverse complement strand
TGATTTTATACTCTGACCAATATTCATCATCCTGAACTTGTTTCAGGGCCTTATTTTAAAGCGGTATAACCTCACCAAGATCCTGACCTTCGCCAGAAAGACAATGATTTTATACTCATCTCTTATTTTGTTTTTTTCGCTTGAGTAATAAAATCACTTAAATAATCAATTTGCTGCTCGTCTTTACGGATACCAACGAAGATTTGTTTACTAATGCCTTTTTCGCCAAAGCGAAGACTTTTGATTGGCATTGTTTTTGAGTGCTCATCCACCAGCCAACCAGGCAAAGCACACACACCACGACCTGCAGCAACCATTTGTAGCATGATCTCAGTGGTTTCTATAATTTTATGTTTCTTTACTGAGCATTTTGCAGGATTTAGAAATTGACTAAAAATGTCTAAACGAAGTGGCTCAACGGGGTAGCTAAACAATACTTCATTATTCAATTGATTGGGTAATACAAAATCTTGCTCTGCCAGTTTGTGAGATGCGCAAACAACAAGCCTATGCTCATAGTTAAAAACAGGTATGTAGTCTATTTTTGGTTTATAGAGCGGATCGGGTGTGATCAATACATCAATTTCATAGCTTAGTAACGCACCTAGCGCACCAAATTGAAACTCCTGTTTCACATCCATATCAATCTCTGGCCACTGTTCTAAATAGGGCTGTATCACCCTGAGTAACCATTGATAGCATGGGTGACACTCCATGCCTATCCGTAGCGATCCCATTTCACCTTTGGCAATCTGACTTAATAACAATTCTGTATGTAAAAACTGAGGAAGTACCCTATTTGCCAGTGTTTGAATACGTCCACCCGCTGCTGTAAGGCGTAAGTTTCTGCCGTCTTTTTCCCATATATTGGTGCCTATTTGGCCTTCTAGCTTTTTGATGCTATGGCTAAGTGCTGACTGAGATAAATGCAAAGAGTCAGCGGCTTTAGTTAACGTGCCATGTTGTTTTATTGCAGTAAGTATTTCTAAATGGATCCGCTCCAGCATCAGGTCACTCCAGTAGCTCGTATTAATGATGATATTTATTCATTGAACAATGAAATTATATCATTTTTATTCATAAGATAACTGTCATTACAATCTATTGATAAGGGACATTGTAATCAACACAACCCTTTACTTAAAACATATCCGCCCAGCCACATTTTAGGCTGTTATTAACCACAAGAAGCTGCAGTAAATGAATATCATTGAATTTATAATAAATAATATCTCTACCTTAGTCGCACTCATTACTACCGGCATATTTGCTGGCATTTTAGCTGGACTGCTCGGTGTGGGCGGCGGCATTGTTATTGTGCCTGTGTTGTTTTTCTTATTTCAGCGCTTTGGCGTTTCAGCAGAGACTGCCATGCTGGTTGCTACTGCAACGTCATTGGCTACCATAGTACCCACATCAATCAGTTCAATTCGATCTCATAACCAAAAAGGTAATGTAGATTTTAAACTTCTCAAGCGTTGGACCGCATTTATTTTGTTAGGTGTTTTAGTGGGTAGTTGGTTAGTAACACGTATTGATGGCACCATACTTACCCTATTGTTTGGCGTAATAGCTACTTTATCAGCCTTGAACATGCTGCTTAGAACGGGCAAACCGGCCCTATATCAACAACTGCCTAATGCCAAAGGTCAAACTGTTATGAGTACCTCAGTGGGCTTTTTTAGTGCTATGGTAGGAATTGGCGGCGGCACACTTTCGGTGCCATTGCTCACTTTATATAACTACCCTGCTCACAAGGCCGTTGGCACGGCTGCTGCAATAGGGCTGATTATTTCTTTGCCAGGCGCGCTGACAATGCTAATACTTGGTAGCACGCCAAATGATGCACCTGTGGGCACATTTGGCTTAATCAATTTAATTGGTTTTATCTGTATTGTACCGCTAACAGTGCTTTTTGCCCCCATCGGAGCATCGCTTGGAGCTAAGCTTGACGCAGTTAAACTGAAAAAAGTATTTGCGCTTGTATTGCTCATTACTGGCTTGCGGATGTTGGCACAGCTTTTACTCTAAATTTTATTAGTCTGCTAGGCCTACCCGTATCAGGATAGGCCTAAGCATATAAAATAAATTTACTCACAGTACAGTACTGTACGTTTACGCCAACAGCTCTTTTCGGACTATCTGCGCACCCGCATTCAATGCGCTCAGCTTTTTTCTAGCAACTACACGCGATAAAGGTGCCATGCCACAATTTGTACAAGGATAAAGCTTATCTGCATCTACAAATTTAAGTGCTTCGCGCAAGGTGCTAGCAACCTCTTCTGGTGTTTCTATGGTATTAGTTGCCACGTCAATAGCACCCACCATTACTTTTTTACCTCGAATAAGCTCAAGTAGCTCAACGGGAACACGAGAACCGTGGCACTCTAATGAAATAATATCAATATTAGATTTTTGTAGCTTAGGAAAAACGGTTTCGTATTGTCGCCACTCACTCCCTAACGTTTTTTTCCAATCGGTATTGGCCTTGATACCATAGCCATAGCAAATATGTACCGCGGTTTCACACTTGAGCCCTTCTATTGCTCGTTCTAAACATGCAACGCCCCATTCATTCACTTCATCAAAAAACACATTAAATGCTGGCTCATCAAATTGAATAATATCAACACCTGCGGCTTCTAGATCCTTCGCTTCTTGATTGAGAAGTTTGGCAAACTCCCACGCTAACTTCTCTCGACTTTTATAATGATCATCATACAGCGTATCTATCATCGTCATCGGTCCCGGTAGCGCCCATTTAATAGGTTGTTTAGTTTGCTTACGTAAAAACCTTGCATCATCCACAAATACCGGTTTTGGCCGTGCAACCGCTGCAACAACCGTTGGTACACTCGCTTCATAACGGTTGCGAATTTTAACCGTTTTACGATTTTCAAAATCAACGCCGCTAAGGTGTTCAATAAACGTCGTTACAAAATGTTGCCGTGTTTGCTCGCCATCGCTGACAATATCAATGCCCGCTTGTTGCTGCTCTTGCAGTGATACACGTAATGCATCGTGCTTGCCGTCAACTAATTCCTCACCGTGCAGTTTCCAAGGCGACCATAGTGCTTCTGGTTGAGCAAGCCAAGCAGGCTTAGGTAAACTACCTGCTGTTGACGTTGGTAATAGTGTTTTCATAATAAATGCTGCCATTCCTTTTGATTAGTTATAATGCGAAACTCGCAGACCACTGCTCAAGCACATTTTGATATGGCTTAATAAAGCACTCTTCGGCAAACTTACCCTGCTTGATGGCAAGCTTACTGCGCTCTTCTCGGTCGTAAACTATTTGCGTTAATGAATGGTCTTGGTTTTGCAAATTTGGTTGATAGCAATTACCAGCAACCGCATTGGCATTATAAATTTCAGGTCGATAAATTTTTTGAAACGTTTCCATTGTGCTAATGGTACTTATCAACTCAAGGTTACTGTAGTCGTTAAGTAAATCACCAAAAAAATAAAAAGCCAAAGGTGCAACACTCTGAGGCGGCATAAAATAACGAACCTGTAAGCCCATTTTTTTAAAATACTGTTCAGTCAATGATGACTCATTTGGCTGATATTCAAAGCCTAGTACTGGATGTTGATTGTCAGTTCGTTGATACGTTTTATTATCCGACACACTCAAACAAATTACTGGTGGTTTATTAAAATGCTGTTTATAAGTATTTGAGTTTACAAAGTACTTAAAGAGCTTGCCATGTAAATCACCAAAGTTATCTGGTACGCTAAATGTGGCTTGATTTTTATTGTGATCAAACAGTAAAACACTAAAGTCATAATCTCGTACATAAGAGGAAAAGTTGTTTCCAACAATACCTTCAATACGTTCATCAGTGACGTGATCAACAATGTTGGTTTTTAATACCTCTATTGATGGAAACGCCTTACCACTACCCTCAATATCGATATCAACCGAAATGATCTCCAATTCAACTGAATATCGCTCACCCTTAGGGTTATCCCAATGTGCTAAGGCATTAAAGCTGTTGTCGATCATATTTAACGCATTGCGCAAGTTCTGTTGGCGGTGCTCTCCTCTGGCCAAATTAGCAAAGTTAGTGGTAATACGCGTATTGTCTGAAGGCTGATAGTGTTCATCAAGACAAAGGCTCTTAATAGTAAATGTAAAATGTTTATTCATGGTGATCTGGTATCCAATTATCTGTAATAAAACCTAAGTTTAATGCTTGCTCTTTCTGGCGTTTTTCAGTCGACAGCTTGCTAATACTTGCACCTGCCCTCTCATAGAAGACGACCTGCAACATTGCCTAGAGTTAACAGCAGAATGTAATTTATACTTGGTTTATTTCATGAATAAAAATGCTTTTATTTCATTAATTGATGAGTTAATTTCATGGTTTTGCATTTGTGCATAAGTTCACAGTGGACGACAGGGCAAACTTTATTTATTAATGGTGATTTTGTTGCAAGATAACAATGTGTTAGATCGTCCTGAGCCATACCCGTCACCCTGAAATAATATTAGTCACCCTAAACTTGTTTCAGGGCCTTATTCTAAAGCGGTATAACCTCAGCAAGATCCTGACCTGCGTCAGGAAGACAATAATTTATTACCCTGAACCATACCC
>NZ_ARPN01000056.1:0-131314 GCF_054966645.1 Pseudoalteromonas sp. SANK 73390 | reverse complement strand
ACTGGAAGCCTTTGGTTGAACCCTTTGGGCAGCGTCATTCGGACATTTTTTCTACGTTATCACCTGGCTTACATAGAATAACTATGCGACGCTGGTTCTGCCTTGGGAAAACACCCGAATGACTACTGCAAAAACACACAGCAAAGATCAACAACCCCTAGAATAACCGCCAACGACGCTTTTTAACTTGTACTTTATGTACCCAGTTCACATCAATCGTCGTCACAGCTAACACATCATGAGAGGCTTGAGAAATTAACTCATAACTCAAGCTATCTGAAGAACCAAAGTAAAGTGTATATGTAAAAGACTGTGTATTTGCCCAGCACTGTAAAATTTGTTTAGACTGACTTTGTCGAATGCAGTAGTCACCTATTGCCGGGGTATTGATCTTGAATATCGCATCGGTATAACAAGTTCTTCCTTGGTGTAGTGCAACACACTTATTTGGAGTTACATGTAAGATTTGGCTTGGCACCTGTGCCTCAGCGTGTAAATCTGACATCACAAAACCTAAAACTGCTCCTAGCAAACACTTTGCAGATATTGATTTAAAATACATATTTCACTCCAGCAAAGACTGCTGTTGCGAAACGAGAGCCAATCAATGGGCTTTTCGTTACGTTCGCAGACCCTACCAACACCGAGCCACCAGCGCTGAATACCCAATCAACCGCTATTGGGTAATTAGCTTGTGTTTGTGCAAAAATTGAAACGGCTCCATTAATTTCATAAGGTGGCAAATGAGTGGACTGTTCATCAACATCAACACCATAAAAATAGTCGATGAATTTACCTGAGTAATAATTAGCACCAAAATTAAACCATACATCCCAATTTCGTAACTCAAAATTTCGAGTTGCTTCAGCGTGGATAACCCAGCCTCCACTATCACCAAAAGTATCATAGACAAGCTCAACTGCTGCGTTGTATTGGCCAATAGAGCGGTAATATGACAAGCCAAATGATTGATCTTGATGACGTTCTTTAATTCCCTCTAACTCAGGAACAGGGTCATCATCATCGAAATAACCATTTTGAGAAAATCCTAATTGATAATTACCATATATAATATCAACTCCTTGTTGATCGTCATTCCAAACTTGGTAACCAATATCTGCACCACCAAAAAAATCACCTGAGTTAACACGAAAATAAAAATTTTTATATTCGATGCGTGCATCAGCTAAAATACTGACACCACCAAGGTTTGAGTCAGCTCCTTTTAACTTGGGTAAAGTCATATCAACCCAAAATGCGCCTAAGCTAAGCTGCCAATACAATTCATCACTATTTTCGTACTCTGTTTGTGCCTCTGCGCGTATTGAAATACAAAACAATAGCACCAGCATTATTATTTTTATGTTATTCATAATCTATGATTATTCTTTACGTTTTTATTTGTGCCGAAATTGTTACCTAATGATACCTGACCTAAACGCAACCAACAAACACATATTCCTTTTCTTCTAAAACTAAAAATTAACCTAATTGAAATTAAAAAGTAACAATAAAAGTGTCAAATACCGTTTTTACATCTAGAGTGATTACTTTACCCACAGGATAATTATGAAAAAAATCATACTCTGCGCATTATTAGGCACTTTAGCACTCAATGTGCATGCCTTTAGTCAAGAAACACATAAACGTATTGTTGTCGATGCAGTAAATTATATGGCACAAAATCCAAGCTCCACACAGTACCAAAAACTTTCTCAGTACGCACAAGCCAATAATATGAGTGTTGCTTCACTTGCACAGCTGCTTGGCCAAGCAGCCTTTGATGTAGATGACTTTGAAGATACATTTTTCTGTGGGGCTATCACAGGAGATTGTGTACAAGCACCACTTTGGGGCGCAGCACAGAGCATAGTAAAATATACGAGTTATTGGCACTTTCAAAACCATACCCAAGGTGCAGATGTACATGGTAATGATTTTGGTGGATATAACTGGGAGAAACTAACCGTTTGGGGCAGTGTAGACTCAATTGCTTCAACTTGGCTAAAAGGTGATTACCTTGATGATGGCCGAGGAGGAGAAACAGGGTGGTTTAGAGCCGATGATACAGAGTATAACAGTTACGGTATTACAGAAGCGAATTATCGAATTGATAGCCATTCAACATACAGTATGTATGACGACTTTGAAGAAATGCCATTTCAACCCATTGATAACTTGGGTCAGTATTGGTATCAGAAGTATCTTCAAAGTGGTAACCCACAAATTCTGGGGTTCGTATTTCACACCACGGATCTTTTACAACCTCATCATACGTGGACAACTTCAGACCTTAACCACGCTAGCTGGGAGTCTTGGGTAAAAGACTACTATGATGCAGAGAATTTAAACAATACACAGCTAGTGAGAGAAGCATTAAATAGCTTTTCCCCTTTACCTGACAATGCTCAAGATATTCGTCCTCTACTAACGCAAGGCGGCGCATTTTCTTACGCACAAGGCGGTATTGTGCTCAATTCTAAAGATCATTATGACCGCTTAAACACTGCAAAACTTGTTATCCCACATTCTATTGCCATGGTCGTTCACTTACTAAATCATGCTATGGTGGCGCGTTAATGCGTAGTTTAGTCCTATTGTTGGCAAGCGTTTTAAGCTTGCCAACTTATGCAAACACTAGTTTTAGCGACACTGAAATCAAGCTAGTTCATAGCGTGCTTAGAGAAAAAGACACCAACATCACATTGCAACAGACAAAGTATCGTATGGTTGAAAACGCCTTTTTACTAGAGCAAGCAACACAACTTCACCCTAGTATTCTAAAAAGGCAATCTCCCGTGGGTTTTAGTAGTGATCACCATGCAAGAAGGTATACTTTATCTTTGCTTAAGGGTCAGTTTAACTTACCCACTGCCACAAAAATAAACGCAAAGATGTGGCAACCTTATTCAGCAAAATGGCTAAAAAGCAATTTACCTGCTTACCCAAGTAATAATACCTACACCACTGATCAACTGGCAAAGTTAGACAAAATAGATTTAAGTCACTTAGCTAAGAAACCACTGACTTTAGCTTTGCTAATGAGTGAACAATCGATGCAAAATCGTTATAGATTACATCAAGGTGACATTAATTTATTCAAATCACTCATTAATGAGCATCATCGATTTAACCTAATTATGCAAACGCTCTCCACTTCACTTAATGCACAAGGGCTTTCTCAACAAAAACTAGAGCACATTGCTAAAGCCGAGCTGCTCAGACCTGTTATGCTTTCATACTTCGGTGTATTGCATAGTATGCACGGAGCACGCAGCGCTTATGTTGAAGCATTACAACAAAGTATTACCAATAGGCAAATAAACGATTATTTCCAAGCAAATAAGCAAAGTTTCAAGTATATCAAGAAGGTTAAAGCCAATGCTGTATTTTTTAAAAGCAAAGTTCAGGCTGAACAGTTTTACAAGTATGCTCTAAAGTATGACTTTGCACGTGCTGTTACCCACTTTAAACAAAATGATATATTCGCTAAAACTCAAGGCATTGTCGAGCGCCAAAATAAAAGCTCATGGGCACATCAAGTCGCGTTTAGTCTACAGCCACAGCAATTGTCAAAACCAATTAGAACACCCCAAGGTCAATGGTTCGTAGCTCAAACTCTGTCACGATTTTATGATTACTATGATAAAGAGAGTGAAACAGTAAAGTATCAAGCAAAGCTTGCTTTGACTGAAGTATTAGCCAAAAATGCTTACCAAAAACACAAAGCTAAATGGATTAAAAGTAATAATATAACGCTATGAAAAAAGAATACATTTTAGCTATTTTAGGTATCACTATAAGCATCTGGGTAGCTCTGCATATTTGGTATGGGCCTGAATCAAAAATCAGCAGTACCATGCCAATCACTCAGTCCAGCGAGCAAATGGCTGTAAGAGCTGCCTCTGTGACAATGCAATCTAATAACAATTCAGTACCAACCATCATTGAGCATAAGGCACAAAATAGCGCTGTCTCGGTTGATACTAAAACGAATGAAACAGACATCTATATTCCTCCTATTGGCAAACCTATCACCAGTGAACCATATCAGGGTGACCTAAACGACCATGAGAGTTATCAAGCATATGGTGATGCTAAAGAAAGGAAGCTCAAACAAGCATTTATTAAAGCGGCAAAGCATAAAATTGAACGTTTAGAAGCACTTTTAAAGCGCGGCAAAGCAGAGGGTATTAGTGCTGACGAATTAATATTTGCACAAGAGAAAATAGCAGGGATCAGAGAAATGAGTAAAAAACTACAACAAGAACTGATAGTTTCTCCGTAGTCTCATCGCACTGACTGATGCAATTGGCTTACTGTTTAGCTTAAATATAGCGTTGTACCAATTGTATTGATTAAATGTAGTAACGAATTGGTTTATGGGAACGTCATTCATATTTGAACAAATAACAAAACCGCTCTAAGCGGCTTTGTTATTACTCATTGACGGTCAACTACAGTTAGACAGAGCTGCGTAAAGCTATTATTTGCTTTCTAACACATTGCCAGTCCCTATCTCTATTTTGCGAGGTTTAAGGGCTTCAGGTACTTCTCTCAATAGATTAATAACTAATAATCCGTGCTCAAGGGCAGCACCGATTACTTTAACATGATCACCTAGTTGAAATTTACGTTCAAAACTTCGCTCAGCAATACCCTGATGAATAAACTGTCGCTCTGGTTGCGCACTCTTTTGTGCTTTTGTACCAGATACTTTTAGCGTATTACTTTGTGATTCTATGCTCAGTTCTTGCTCACTAAAACCGGCCACAGCCATGGTAATTTGGTACTTATCTTGATCTAATAGTTCAATGTTGTACGGAGGGAAGCTAGGCTGTTTGTCTGTGCGAGCAGCGGCGTCCATTAACGATGCCAAATGGTCAAAACCGATAAATGAACGATAAAGTGGTGATAAATCTACAGTGCGCATAATGATATCCTCATAATTAAGCGATATAAGTGATTAACTCTTCTTTAAGAACCAGTTAACTACTTTTATTTAAAAAACAGTTTGTTATATGTTAAAAACCCATTTCGGCGTCTTCACATACTTATTTATGGTCAACAAAACTGTTTTCAAGTGAAAACTTAACTTTTTTAATAAGAAGTCACATTAAGCTACAAAAAATTTTTTTAAAACATTGAGGTAAATCTCTTCTATCATTTGTAAGTCACAGATCGGGACATGCTCATTTACTTGATGAATAGTATGATTACGTACGCCGCACTCTATAACTTGTGTACATGATGAAGCAAAAAATCGCCCATCAGACGTACCTCCTGATGTACTCAAAGTTGGATATTGACCTGTTGCTTGATAAATTGCTTTTTCAGTTAAAGATAAAAAACAATTCTGTTCATTTGCACCTGTATAATAGGGTTCACATGGCCTCTCCCACACAAACGCTAAATGGTTTTGCCACTTTTCTAACACAGACTCAACGAGCTCACACACCGCATCACTACGATAAGCATGACTATAACGAATATTAAAAGTAATCTCACACTCACTAGGTACCAAATTATCAACAATATTGGGGACCGTAATACCCGTTACTTGTAAATGCGTTTTTGACCCAGCCTCATCTTTCCACCAAACCAACTGCGTTAAAGCAGCGACAATTTCACCTGCAATGTGTGCCGCATTGACCGTATTTTCAGGATAAGCAACATGCCCTGCTTTACCATTGATTTGTACTCTGCCAGAAAGTGCGCCACGACGGCCATTTTTAATTGTGTCACCCACAGTTTTATCTGATGTTGGTTCACCCACTAAACATGCATCAAGCACAATACTACGTTCAGTTAAAAACTGCGCTATTCGCTTAGAACCATATTCAGCCTCCCCCTCTTCATCAGAGGTGAGCAACCAATAGAAAGTACCTTGATATTGAAAGTCATGTGCACACATTTGTTCAGTTGCACTGAGCATCGCCGCAATGCCCCCTTTCATATCAGCGGCGCCTCTACCTATTATGCAGCCATCGATAATATCGCCACTAAATGGGGAAGCCAACCAGCCTTTATCATTAGCTGGTACAACATCAACATGCCCTGCAAAAGCAAAATTAGGCCCAGTTGAAAAGCACCGTTTTGCTACTAAGTTTTTAACACCATGTACTTCTTCATGTAATAAAATTTCAAAGCCAAGTTCATGCAACCTCGTCGCTAGCCATGACAGTGTACCGGCATCACTTGGGGTGACAGAAGGGGCTTGGATCAACTTTTGCAGCTTTTCAACAGTGTTTAAAGGAAAATTTGCAATGCTCGCTAGGTGTTGCGCCATTATTTTAAGCTCTATACTTGAACATGGTTGTCAATTACAACGACTTGGCATTGCGATTTCATGGCAATAATGCGTCACATTCATGACAATACACTTTATTAGCAATCCAAAATCAAAGTTTTTAATCAATAAAACTTAATCTAAATCAAAGTTTCAAAAAATTCTGAAACATCCAATCGCAAATATTGATCTAGAACAGCTTTTTTATTCGAGCAACTCTTATTATTAAACCCATCAAAAAGATATACCTCGTATAGGTTCAGGAGATGACAATGAAAACACTTAGCACAGCATTACTTTCAGCTCTATTGGTTGCAGCCCCATTTGCTCAAGCACAATTTAGCGTAAATGTGGGGGCAATTAATGTTAATCCAAGTAATACAGCATCGCATATTGATCAAAACACAGCACTTGGATTAGTCGCAGACTCTGACACTCAGCTAGGCGTGACATTCGATTATCAATACTCAGAGCACATAACATTTGAGCTGATCGCTGCAACGCCTTTCTCACACACTGTTAATGGTGCTGGTGGTTTGCAAGGTGCTGAAATAGCAAAAATAAAACATCTACCACCAACATTGCTTGCTCAGTATCATTTCTTTGCAGCAGATGCGAAATTTCGCCCATTTGTTGGAGCAGGCCTTAACTACACGGTGTTTTTTGATGAGGAAGCAACACAGGCACTTCGCACTACCCTTGGTACAGATGATGTAAAGGTAGACTTAGACAACTCATTTGGTGTTGCGCTGCAAGTTGGTTTTAATTATGACCTCAATGAAAAATGGGGCCTGCACGGTATGATCTCTAAAATGGATATCAATACCGATGCCACTGTTTATGCCAATGGCACTAAAGCACTGACATCAGATGTTGAGCTAGACCCAGTCGTGGCAATGTTCGGTGTAAAATACAAATTCTAGTATTTTAATTCTCATTCAGCTCCTAAGGCCACCCTTTGTGGCCTTTTGCTATTTATTACTATTTTTCTTTTCTTCAAGCATCGCTTTCCAATGCATAATTTCTATCGGCAAAATTGGCGCCTCACCATCAAAACCAGCCACTTCAAGCATTTCTTCAACGCTCACAATCCCTGTCTTTTTACGAAAAACACCGCGCACATATGCAATAGCATGTAGCCCTCGAGCTGAGTGGAATTTTTGCTCAATGTAAAAATACTTATGGTCCCACCCCACTAAACGAGTCGTTACGGTAAATGATTCAAAAGGCTTTATATCTCGGATGTAAGTAATTGCAGTCGCATTTACAATGGGGAACCAGCGCCTCGCCATCATCGCTTTAAACAAGCCAATACGTTCAGTCATCCAAGTCCTTGCTAAGTCCATAAATGCTAAGTATCTAGAATTAGTTAAATGAAAATTAATATCGCAGTCGCTCGGTAACACTTTAAAGTGACACTCTATTGGCTCTAAAAGTGATTGATATTGCTTATTCTTTTTTATTTTCCAAAACATCAATAGAAGTCGAAAATATAGATTCATCTTAGTTGGTCCAACCAGTTTACTGTTGTGAGTGAGTTTAACATAGAACACTTACTGAACAACAAATACTTGCCATCTAAGGCGTGCTAAACTAATCTTCCAGTAAAGCCTAACGGATTGATCACAATGAAAAACAGTTACAACCTCCAAGCGCTTTTTGCTACTTTTTGCTTAGTATTTTCAAGTATGAGCATCGCCGATTTTGACTTACCAGGTGAGGGTACTTTACGTTATCCAACTGGGGTGGAAAAAGACTTCAAATTTGGCTTCGGTTGGCAAGCAAGCACACAGCAGTTTCGCATCGGCGACAAAAGTTATGAGATGTCAGAGCTGCCTGAGTCATATTCAATCGCCATCACTTTGAGTAAAGATGGCACTAAGATCTGGGTGCAGGAATTTAATAAAGGATTTATTGAAGGGTTTGAGTGGCAATTAGGTAAACACAAGTTGTCTCTAAAAAAACAAGACCTTAACAACAATGTCTTAGGTAATTACTTACTTACTTTTAATAAGCGAGACTACTTTTTAGCTCGCCCAAATGTCAGCGTTGAGGTGTCGTTTAATCAAGATGGCATTGATAGGGTAAAACTTGATGGAGTCACCAAAGATATGGGCATTAAGAATTAATGCCCAACTACTTGATACTATAAGTTTTAAACCTTTACAGTTTTACGGTTTATACCGTACTCCCTCAATTTATTTGCAACAGCTGTATGACTAAGGCCTAGACGTTTAGCTAATTGCCTTGAACTTGGGTATGCAGGGTATAGTTTTCTTAGCAATGTAGCCTCAAAGCGTTTTACAGCTTGCTCTAATGACCCTTCAAAGTCTGACTCTAAGTAACCTAAGTCATGAGTAAAGGTAGGCAACTGCATATGCTCAACTCGTAACTCTTGATCGTCCAACAAAGAAACCGCTCGATAAATTGAGTTTTCTAACTGGCGAACATTACCAGGCCATGGGTATTGCTCTAAAAACTCTAAGCATTCTTGTGACAACTTTGGTGCTGGGTGACCATTTTGCTGTGCATATTTTTGAATAAAATGTTCAGCTAATGGTCCTATATCTGCTTTTCTATCTCTCAGAGGTGCTATCTCTAAAGTCAGAACATTAATCCGATAATATAAGTCTTCTCTAAAGCTACCCTCTTGCACCATTGCGGGTAAATCTTTTTGCGTTGCGGCAACTATACGTACATTAACTTTAACTTCATTTTCATCGCCAACTTTACGAAAGGTCCCATCTTGTAAAAAGCGCAGTAGTTTAGTTTGTAACTGCTTAGACATTTCTCCGACTTCATCTAAGAATACCGTACCACCATCAGCTTGCTCTAAAACGCCTCGCTTGGGGGCTGCATTATCTTCATATCCTGCGTAGCCAAATAGCTCTGACTCTGCTACATCATCTGGCAATGAAGCACATGACAATGCAATAAATGGTTTTAGCGAGCGATTAGACGCATAGTGACACGCTCTGGCAAGTAGCTCTTTACCAGTCCCCGTTTCACCCGTAATTAAAATTGGTGCTTCAAGCTGAGCCATCTTACGTGCTTCACGCACCACCCTGCGCATTGCCGTACTGTGGTTATGAATCGTCGCAAAACTCTCTTGCCCATAGCGACGAAATGCACTGACCTGCTGTCCGAGTCTGCTTTGAGACTTAATGTTGATCACCGCACCAGCTAATACATCGTCTTCATTACCTTGAGGAACGGCTATCGGTAAAATATCAGCAATATAGTCTTCACCAGCCACTTCAACCCGCGTTGTTTGGCCAAGCACTTCTTTACCTTCTAGCCAGCGAGTAAAGTTAAAACCTTTTAGTAAATTATTAATATTAGAACCAATTATTTCTGATTCAAGGTGGTTTAAATCTTTGCACGCAGCATCATTGCAATGGCGAACCCAGCCTTTAGCATCAATAGAAATAACACCGTCAGGCAGCGCACTTAGCAATGTATATAGCTCATTATGCTCTCGCTCAGAAGGCAAAAATGCTGTCGTTCTAACATCTTCAACTCCATCAATAAGCCTAATCTCTGGCATTATTTTTTGAAATTGTTCAAATTCGATAGGGGGAAAACTAACGTACATACGACAATTTATTGAATCAACTTCAATACCTTTTAAATCCACTTGATAACTAACCAAGATGTTAAGTATTTCTTGGGCAATACCGATTCGGTCTGCACAATGAATTTCAAGACGCATTTGTTCCTCAAAAGGGGTAGCACAACTTAGGGCAATCATACTCTAAGAATAGCCACTGGACTAGAATAATGTAAACAATTTTGAACAAAATAGTTTTTATCTATAAAAAGACTTAATTTTGTATGCTTTAATGTGACACCCCTACTACTTTAAAAAGATGGCTAATACCATCGCGCTATATAAAATATTTTCGTTCAGTTTCTATAAATATAAATTTTTAAGCATAAAGCTCATAATAAATAACAATTCATCAGCTATTCTAAAATATCGTGGTGTAATAACTAATTGAATAAAAAGCATTGTTTTTAGAATAGATTACCATCATGATAGTAAGATAAGATCATCTTTAATAGACAAAATTAGGGGAAGTCAATATGCAAAAAAACCTGCCTTTTTTCCTTATAAGTCGCAGTATTACTATTGCTGCATGCCTTTTTCTATCGGCTTGCTCTGTTGAAGATGCGTATGAAACAGGCCCATCAGAGCAACAACAGCAAGAGCAAACACAGCAGCAAGAACAGCAAGAAAAAACACTGACCGTTGACATCACCCTAACTGAAACCACAGGTACACATGTTACTGAGGCGCAGGTATTCGTTGCCAACCAAGTATTTATTAGCAATGCTTTGGGTAACGTAACGATTAATAATTTACCTTTGGGTAACTACACTGTTCATGTCGTAAAACCTGGCTTTTTTACCAATACCTCCACCATTAGGGTATTACCTAACGCAACAACTCACTCTATTCGTATGACCGAAAAATCTCCCCAACAAGCAACATTAATTTTTGGTGGAGATACTATGTTTGGTCGGCGCTTCATGGACCCTAGTTTGACCACTATGTCCAATAACGTGCCAAATATTGATGATGCGCTTATCCAACCACAAACAGCCGCTTCAAGCGCTGTGAATATTGCAAAGTATCTCAAGCAACTATTTAGTAGTGCTGACTTTGCATCCGTCAATTTAGAGTCTCCTATTTTAGAAACCCCTACGAGTGTCCACCCAACTAAAGAGTTTGCATTTTTCTCGTTACCTGACACGCTTGCTGGTATACAGAGTATGGGTATTGATTATGTAGCATTAGGCAACAACCATGTATACGACTACCTTGAGCAAGGATTAAGCGATACATTGAATTATGTTAATAGCGCAGGACTTTTACACAGTGGAGCAGGCTTTGACAGCGTACAAGCATATGCACCACTTTATACTCAAGTGAATGGAACTTCGTTGGCTTTAGTCTCGGCTACTTCAATTACAGGAGAAGCAAACCCCATAGATTATATTGCTCAGGAAACTAAAGGAGGCGCTGCAGACCTTACCAATAACACACAGTTGAATGCAGCTTTGGTAGCTGCCAAAAGTAACAGTGATTATGTTATTGCACAAATGCACGGCGGCGATGAATACTCTTTTGCTCCAACAGGCTACATCCGCAACCGATTTGAATTTGTCGCGCGTCGTAATATTGATTTAGCCATAGCTCACCACCCACATGTAGCACAAGGGTTTGCTGTATTTGAAAATACCCCCGCAATTTTAGGTTTAGGTAATCTCATCTTTGATCAAAATCGATTAGAAACACTACTGGGCCTTGCTGTATCTGTAACAATTGATAAAACCCAAACTCCAGCGACACAATTTGCACGTGCCTACCCAATATACCTAGAAAACTATGAGCCTCGACTAGTAACAGGCTTTTTGAGTGACTATCTAGTGAGACGCATAGCTGAATTTTCTGACGATAATGTAACCATCATACCTCGTAACGGCTACGCAGATGTATACTTTTCAAATACTCAAATTACACCTCAGACCTTCACGAAAACTGTTACAGTGCCATCAGGGGTACACGTTGTAGATTTAAGGGAATATGCCCCCAGCAACGCATTTATATCGCAACTACACATTGACGAAAGTGCAGAGTTAACACTTGGTAGAGACTTAATGATTTTTGGTGACTTTGAAGACTGGGATAATGATGAAGAGTTTGGCGAGGTAGCCAGATGGGAATTAAGTGATGAAGATGTTTCTACTTGCATTAGCGGTGCCTATCAACATCAGCAAGGTGCTTGCCTATCCAGAACACAATTTGACAACACACCATTAACACTGACGTTTCGCGAGACCATTCGAACCATGCCCATCACGCCCGCAGATAATACGCTTTTGGCATATCATGACTTCACACTCTTCGGTTATGCTAAAGCAGATAATGCCGGAGACTTCAAAGCTAAGTTGAGCATTAGAACAGCCGAAGATGGACTTGAATTTAGTAATACCCGCACACCATTGATAAATGCTGGTAGTTACGACTGGCAAGCATTTTCATATCATTTTGAGCTTCCTGATGATAACCAAACATTAGGGCCAGAAAACTTACCAGCTCGCGGAGTTAATGTTGCCTTTACACACTCACCGCCAGAAACTGGAGAGGCAACACTTAGTTTAGATCAAATAGCGTTGGTTTCGTGGCAAAAGACCCTTAATATTGTTGATAATCACTGGCAGAATAATAAAATGCATGGGATGGATTTTCTCAAAATAAACGCAAGTAAACCTGTTACCCTAACAATGTCGTATAGCCACTTTTAACCATATAGAATTGGGCTCTGAATGCAGTTAAAACAACAATATTTCATTATTCGTAGTCACAAAGCATTTTGGTCACTGCTGACATTACTACTTATCACCCTTGTGTTACATGTTTTTGGCGTGCTGCAGAGCCTAAATACCCCATTTTTAAGTTTGTTTAACAAGTTAAATTCCGTACAGGCAACCAATGTAACCCTGATAGAAAGTGCTAACCTATATAGCGAGCACGACATCTTATTAACTAAAATCAATCAGCATAGACCCAAAGCCGTTATTATATTCTCCAATATATATTTACAACCCCAAGAGCATTTAAACAAAGATACATTTTACCCCCACCAAGACAGTCAACAATGCTTGCCTTCAATCGCTAATTGGGGGGGATACAATATAACTCTTAAAAACCTAAATTCAAGTAAGTGCATTGCTATTTGGCAGCGTATTTTTCCTGAGCAAACGAATGTGGGTAGCAAACTCATCAACTTTTCGTTAGCTCCCCATGCACTGCCAAAGTTTACCAGTGAACGAATTATTTCAGATGATATCTTGAGCGACCAATTAGAAAACAAAATTATCTTTATTACTCAACGCCCTAATGAATATATTCCGGCCATCTCAGCACCAAAATTAGATACTTACTTTAACCCTGCTTATCTGCATGCATATGTTGCGCACAGTTTGGACACAAACACACTGATTAACCCTCTCGATGTTCAATCGTCAACCCTACTACATCTGATTGCTATAGCAGCTTTAATCATTATTTATCAACGGTTCTCTATTAATCTAAGTCTAGTAATCGCATCTATACTAACTTTAATATGGATAACAGTAGGCTATTTCCTGTTTAAACTTCGGTTTATCCTAATACCTGTAGGAGAATTTATTTTTATTACATATGGGGTGCTATTTTGGATATTTTTTGCAAAAAAATGGGTTGAAGAAGATAATCTCCTTAATATCATTGGTAATATCCAGCAACGTATGTTGGGACGCTATTTACCGAAATCATTTATCAACCAAAGCGATCCTTGGGACCCTATTCTAATATTAGTGAAACAACAACTGGCATTAAAACGAAGTATTTTTTTTGCAAGGGAGGAAGGTGATCACCGACTAAAAGAAATACGTGCAACTAACTGTGAATTGTCACACATTCAGGAAATGAGACGCGATTACCAGCGCGCTCCTTACTCTGATGCAATAAAACAATTTGGTACGGTTAAAGTTACAAGACCCTTTTTTAAAAACTTACCTGAGTCCGAGAGCCAATATTTAGTACCCTTAATGTATGCAGGCGATGTTCGCGGCTTTTGGGCTATGACAGTTGAGCAAAATAATGCTTTTGATGAAGGGGCATTTACCCACAATGTAAATCAGTTTGCAAATCAAATTGGTGAACTATTATTTCATCACAACATATTTTTAACCCAACAAAAAAATGCCAATAATATTATCACTCGAGCTTTGACTTTAAATATTCAAAAACCTTTGAGCCAACGTGTTAAACACTCAATTAAAGAAATGGAACAAAAATTAATGACTCTTGAGCACGTATTTAATCAAGTTGGGTCCGCTTCTATTTTGTTTAACCTATTTGGCCATGTAATACAAACCAATCATGCTCTTGAAAATTTGGCCCAGAAACTGAATTTGGCGATATTTGATATCACCGCGCTTGACTTATTAAGCCTTGTGACCAATATGCCCATAGACACAGCTAAAGGAAAGCTACGGTTTGTTACTCTACATAAAGGAGAATTGCACTTGCCCGTTGAACTTCAAGATGAGGTTTATATTTTAGCAGTGCGAACTATTAATGCTTCGGACGTAAAAGACAGTTCTAACAACCCTTTTGAAATCGGCGGTATCTTATTCGAGTTCATTAATATTTCAGACTTAATCTGTCACTTAGATGACCCCAGTAAACTACTTCAACAGCTTACAGTGCACCAAGACAGCAGAGTCAGTCATTGATTGATTTAACATTAAATATATTTCCATCGGGCGGCGGGTTAGGGCAATCTGTAATAACCACCGTTTGGGTAGGTATTGCCGTTATTGGCTTTTTAAACTTACGCTTTGGCTTTCCTCTTACAGGACTTGTAGTACCCGGTTACATAGTCCCTTTGCTTATTGTATCTCCAACATCAGCCATTGTGATACTAGTAGAAGCTGTGATCGTTTATTTTGTAATGAAGGTCAGTGCCAAAACTCTCCTTGAACACTTCGGTTTTGCTGAAATGTTTGGCAGAGACCGTTTTTTTGCCATTATTCTTATCAGTATTTTGGTCCGTGTAACTATGGACACATTATTTTGGCCTCCTATCGCAGGTATTATGTCAACATGGGACATTTCCTTTGATTACGCCTCCCAATTATATAGCCTTGGACTGATAATCATCGCATTGACTGCTAATGTCATGTGGAACGGAGGCTTTAGATATGGTGTAAAAGTCACCGCAGTACAACTGACGATAACTTACATTATTGTACGCTTTGTTTTAATGCCATTTACCAACTTCAGTATTGCCAACCTTGCTATTATGTATGAAGCAGTGGCAGCATCAATCATCGCAGCGCCAAAAGCATACATTATTTTAGTCATAACTGCCTTTATCGCATCCAGAGCAAATATCAAATATGGCTGGGAATTTAATGGTATTTTGCTGCCTGCACTGCTAGCTTTGCAATTAATGCAGCCCAGCAAATTGCTTACTTCATTTATTGAAACTGCCATCATATTAATTATTGGTAGTGGTTTACTGCACTACACTAAACTACGTCATGCAAACTTTGAAGGGGCGAGGCTGCTATTGTTTTTCTTTAATATCGGCTTTATTTATAAGCTGCTGTTAAATTATGTCATTTTACAGTATTACCCGACAGTAAAAGTAACAGATACATTCGCATTTGGTTATATGCTGTCCACATTACTAGCACTAAAGATTTACCAAAAAAATGCACTTGGATTTGTGATAAGAGCCACTTTACAAACATCAGTAATCGGTGGTGGTATTGCTATCTCTATTGGCTTTATCATCATGTACATCCCCTCCCTGTTTAAAAATAATGGCATAAACGAAACGCAAAAACATATGCAGCAAGCAAGTCTCAGCCAAGCAATTACTCAATACAAGAGCCATTTATATACTGCTGCACCAGCACAAATGCAACTTGAGCAATTTAGGCAACAACAAGACATTGAAAAGTTCAAAGCTGCAATTGATGTTATTAGCCAATTAAAGATAGACGGCAGCCAATATCGTCATGCAGTGCAACATCTAAAATCACTAGACTTTACCGTTTCATCTGACACGCATTTTATATATATTCACGATACTCGTAAGCGCACTCCTAGAGGGTTATTTGTAATAACAAAAGAGCCTCATTCAAACTTAATTGTAACTGTACCTCACCCGTCATCAGAGCGCTTAGCGAGTGACGCAGCCGGATTACTACTTCCTCACTTAAAAGCAGGTGCTATGGTTTTAGGCACACAGAAAACACAATTTTTGAATGACGACTCTTTAAGCCAACAAAGTAAGTATTACTATGCTTTTATTGCTGCACTGGCATCTAACCAAGTGTTGCAAGTGCGAGCAATAAATAGCTTTAATACTCAGATACTCAGCGATAGCCCGTTCAAGCAAAAGTGCCAGTTTTGGATATACAACCAACTACCAAAGGCAGTCAAACAAACACAGCTTAGTAACCTATTAAACTGTGACAATATTACCTTTGGTCTCATAGCCCCTGAAAGCTTGCCCAATAGTCATACTAGAGGTCAGTTTTTAGAGGTTTTTCTCACATCTCAAAATTTTACGTCTCTCATTTCCAAAGTGACACTGGCTAATAATCGTTTAGATAAGGTTTCAATTGAAGTAAAAGAAGAAACGCCACAACAAGCCGTTGATAATTTTAACCCATTTATTAGTGCCAAAGGCAGTAATGACTTTAAGCTCCTCACAGACAGCGAAGCATCGTTATGGGAATTTGAAATACTTCGCCCTTTATTCATGCTTATTGATACACTCAGCGGTAATAACCTAAATCAAGATGTCTTAAACCGCTTAAATCAGGTCAATGATGTAGCACGTATTGTAGGTTATCAACTGAGTATTATAACCTCTGAACAGGGACACTTTTTAAAAATAGCGCCTATTGGAGAACCGCAGTATTATAAACAAGGGCAAGGCCTTTATCTGATTAATTTAAATCCTACTAGTGCCATCACTGTACAAGTACCTAGGCCTCTTTTTGAGAGTAATACCCTTAAATTTTCTGCTCAATTATATTCAAACATTCAGGGGAAAGTGCTGTTAGTCGCCGGCGCTCATCCATTTGCTGCACCACATGCTAATGTTGTAGCAGCAACCAATGTTAAAACGCTATTTAATGTCGTGCATCAAAGCACTCTCAGATATAACAGCCAGTACGGTATTGTGAACCTACAGATACGTAGCCACAGTACCCCCTCAAGAATACGCCCCAGCGCGCTTGCTTTTCAATTCACTCAAGCTGATAAAAATCATGCAGCAACATTAGAGCAATTATATACACAGCTTTCTAGGCTTGGTGTGCAGTACCAAATAGTCAGTGGAGAAGATACAACTCGAGGTTTGGAACTCGGGTCTTCTCCTCAAACTGGTTATCAAATTTTTGCCCCTAACAGCGAGTTAGCAACATTATGGCTTGCCTCTGACTTTAAGCAGCACTTTGCAATTTCTGAGCAAGCATTACTTGAACGACTCAGTGCTATATCAGAGCAGCCAAAACCTGTACTTCTTAGATTATCTACTTTGGCTCCTTATGATTGGTCTGAACTACCCCACACACAATCAGAAAAATAAAAAACCTAGCAAGTGATTATGCGCTTTCGCACCACTTGCCTTTGCTATCAAGTTACTGTTTAGAAGCCGCTGAATGTGCGTTACAGGTGATAAGGTTAGTCCCAAGTCATGAGCTTGCCTTGTTGATTAAACAACAGGATAAAATTGCCATGATTTACTTTCCACTGCGAAACAAGTTAGTTGATTACACTTCGTTTAAAGAGGCTATGATTAGAGGCGAGCATGTATTACGCTAAATTATTTTTCCAGCTGTGTGTTTGGTTAGCATTATTAGCATGCCTGATATGGTATGGCTTTCGGGCTTACATTTGGCTTAGTACTGCAGAACCTATCACACCAAACACCGCGCAAGAAACGCGTTCTAATGTACACTGGCTCGACCCTGAAAAACCATTAGTTTATACAGTATCTGCCTCACAAACTCTGTCCCTTAGAGTGTTAACCAATGCGATTTTTAAGCAATATTCTGCGTTAGAATTAACCTCTGAGTTAACAACAGATTATGCTATTGAATATACCCTGCTTAATGATTCTAATGAGGTGATCACAAAGCACATCTACCATCATGCATCAAAACTTGCACTGGACGCTGAGCAACAAAAAGTGAAGCAAATCATAGAAAATAAAACGTCGCTTGCAGTTTCATCTGGACAGTCATTTTATATAAAGCCAGAACAGCTAAAACAAGCCAGTCGCATAGCACTGCGTTTAATACCAGAAGATCAAAGCTTGGCTGGGGTCGTTGTGAGATTGCATGCAAAAATTAGCAATAGTGTTGATGATAAAAACAGAGCTTGGCTTAAATTACCCGTTCAATGGCGAGAACGTACAATCAACTATCATACCATCGGTGTGAATGCACTTTCAGAACAAGAGATGAATAACGCGGTCACTTTTGATTGGTTAAAATTAGCGCCTCAAGGGATCCCTGATATCGATTTTAAAACGGATACACTCTATGAAACTCTGCCTTATCATATTCTATCTTACGATTTTGAATCGCAGCACATCGCGCTAAACAAATTCTATACCTACCCAAATTTTAATGCCTCTTTTAGAATACTCGAAAAGAGCACTATCAGTGCCCATATTGAAGGGGAAATATCAAATTTGACTCTCACATGGATAGATTTAGCAAAAAAACTACCTCCCAAAATACTCACTATTGAACAAGCTGCTCCTAACCGTATTCGTGTTAACGATGTTGCCCCAGGTTTAATTATTATAAGTTCATCATCAGTCATTCAATCACGGTGGTGGCTCAATGACGACATGCCCGTATTGCCGCTTCATAGCTATTATTATGCCATTGATTCAAATCTACCTGCACACTTTAAAGTGACGCCAAATAGCGACTTAAGTATCGAGTTTAGAGGTAACAAGGGCGATAGCGCTAATATTGAAGTTTTTGACGAACAACAACGACATATCGTATCATTTGCGATTAAATTAGAAGGGCTAGAGTCAACGTTCGATAGAGCCATCGCCTCCGATACTCTGCGCTTGCCAATAACCGAAGCTGAACGTTTTTATGTACCACTACCTAGTAACGCACAAACCGTTTCAATAACCGGTCACTCAATAGGTGAACAATTAGTCGGAGTAAAACTTCAGGCCAGAATGCGCACTTTCAATTATCAACAACTACTGTGCCACTCAATTTGCAATTTAACTGTGAATGACTTTACGGAAGTTGGTGCATGGTTTTCTCAAAAAGCACATAACGATTTTGAATTTGCACAACAACAACGATTGATGAGCGTACGTATTTTTGAGTCTCCCCCAGAGCCACCACCTGAAATGTCTTTTTATACAGGCTATGACCTGTCTGAAAAGCTACCTCGTTCCAATGTAGCGTTAGTGCAAAATCAACCTAACTACTTTGATTTACAACAGCCATATGAGGATTATCAATTCAGGCCTGTAAGTATTGAAGACCTTAGCTTAGACAGCTTAGAACCAAGCCTCGCGGCTCGGTTTAGGTTAATTATAAAATCCCCTCAGGTTCCCTATTATACCGAATATAAACTGAGTGAGCTTAATAATAATCTATACGATGAAATACGCGCTAAACAGGCTGTTCTTTATAGCAATATTGGCAAGCAGCGCCATTGGCACAAACAACGGCTATTTATGCTTAAAAAAAGCACCCCTTTACGATTGGTATTTAGTCAGCGGCCACACTCTATCGTCCTTAAAACATATGCAACAACGTTGCTCGATGAACCATTACTGATAGATACCCAGTTATCTGGCAATATTGTCGAACATCTCACTGATGAGTATACAATAATGAAAAGGCGTTATGCATTAGTTGAGCAAAACCAGAATGATGCATTTATGCTTCATCCTTCGCGCAGTGTGCTTTATAGCTACCCAGCTATAACAATACCGATTAATAATGATGTAAAACAGCTACAAAGCATTACAATTGAATCAGAGCAGGATATTTGGCTTAGCATATTTGAACAAATTGATGAGCCACAACTAGACAGTGACTGGTGGCGCGATGAAATACATTAACCTTACGATGATGCTGCTAATAGTATTGCTGGCCAATTTTACCTGTGCACGCGCACCAAGCGAGGCCAATCAACAATTGTTTAAGGAAATGACTGACTGGTTTCATTCTCCACAAGCGATACCACCTTGGCAGTTTGAATCTTTAGATCAACAGGTTATGCTAGTGGCCAGCTCTACTTATCTTGGTGGCGGTAATGTATATAAGACCCCAAATAGACAACCTTGTATTGTGTCAGTACCCCATCGTTTTTATGATATTGACACTCTTACCATCGGTCAGGGTATTTATGCGCATGTATGTCAGGTATTACTCAGTAACACACAACACCGTAATGCAGATAGCCCTGATGGCGAAACAATGGACTTGGCTAAACGCCATCATAGCATTCATAATTCAGCAATACAGGCATACTATAGCATCAACCCAAATGCCAAAACTTTTCAGCTTCATGGCTTTAGCAATACAAAAAGAAAGTCAAAAATTGCGCAGCAAGCCGACATTATAATTAGCCAAGGTAAACAGTTTAATGAAGACGGAAAACGCCTTACACAGTGTTTAAATAAAGCCGGTTTTAAAACCTACCTCTATGGAAAATCAATATACGAACTTGGAGGCACAACCAATATTATTCATAAGCTCGGCATTACACCCTTTTCCTTTTTTCATTTAGAAATGAACCGAACTACACGTAAACAGTTGGTACAAAAACCCATATTACTAAGAAAAATAACACTATGCTTAAAGCACTTACTTTAACCTTTATTATTTTGGCATATTGCACTCAAGCAACTGCTTTTACAACGCCAATCCATAGCGCAATGCTTTGGCTCGACAGCATTGATAACAATCCCTTGCTGGTTGCGTCAAAAAAAGTAACGTTAAGTCCCCAGCAGCACCGCACCGCCTATGTTCCTGCGGGTGCGTGGGTAGATATAAGCAAAGATACGTTTACCACAACAAATATATGGCAAGGCCAAACACAAGCTGCTATGCGAAAGCTGACAGTAAATGATTTTATCTGTCAAACAAAACGTTGTCAGCTTCGCGCAATAAATACAACACAGCTTGTCAAGTTTAGTAATATAAGTGACGACACACAGCATTATGATATTTGGCTAGGTCAAACTCACGCGCACCGTTCACCTTTTCGACGAAGTTTAAAGTTATCTCTTCCCATAATTTGGCTATCGCAAGCTCAAATAAAAGAGCGTATGTACTTCTTAGCTCAAAACACACACACTACGCTATTTTTTGCACACGCAAAAAAATTAAAACTGACCGTAAGAAAAGATCTAGACCACCAGCTTGAGCAACGAAGTAGCGTAAGTGCTTGGCTTGGTACACACCCTATTAGCATACTAAATTTACCTAATGCTCAAGCAATAGAATATCCCGAACACAACATCAGCATTGCTAACACTGATTATATTGATGTGCCCAAAAATAGTTATCTGACAATAAAAAGTCATGGTAATGCATACATTAAGCTCGAGCAATTACACAGAGGGATCGTCGATACAGATGCCGCACTGAAGTACAAAGACAAATTATTTAATCCTTTTTGGGTAAATAACCTCGATCAGAGCTTTGCACAAATTTATCTACATAATAATTACGAAGCGCTTACTCAATTTGACTTTGCAAATGCATCAGATCTTGAGAAAAAACGTTACCAAAACCTATTAAGTACTATTTCAACACCTCGTTCATTGATACCGACACACAATGGAAGTTCTATGTCGTCTAACCTATTTACACAAAAAATTAATTTAGGTGTACGTACTGCTAATAACCAGCTTTACCCCATTCAAAGCACTGATGATGTGCTAGTCCACTCTTTAGATACAGCGCTAACATTCAATTGGTCACACTTAACACGGATACGTCACTTTATAACTTTGCTGGTTCGAACAGATAAACAAACCCAACTTGTCGTGACAACAGGTAAACAGCAGCATGTTATTGCACTTAATCAAAGTAACTATCTAAACCGAATCCTTTTACCCGTCCCTCTTAACAGTAAACAGTTACACATACAAAAAAACCATAATGCACAAGTCGACATTGCCCTCAAAGCCGATGATTTACTTACATACCCCAATAATGAACTGCTATTTGGACAACCAAGTCTATTGCAGCAAAAATCGCCCGCACTCATGCAACATTTTTTAAATCAAAGAAAGATTGAATCACTAAGCTATATTAATAGGCTTAAGACTTATAAGAATAAGATACTGACCAACGCTAATACGACAGCTGTACATAATAAACAGCTCAAATTAGTGAACGAACAACGTATGCTAGGTGAAGCATTACATTTTATTGACTCACAGCCAGAAAAAGCGCTGCCGCTATTAAAAAAGTTGGTTTCTAGTACATTCATAACAATTAGGCATCGTGCTTGGCCACTGAGGATAAATACACTAAATAAACTCAAACAATATTTACTCAGCCAAAGTTATTTGGAAGGGCTGCTTCGCTCTGATGACTTAATACTGAAAGAATACGCAGCACACACCCTCTTTGACACATACACACAAGCACAAAGTGATCATCAACTACTGGGCTTATGTGCTTATGCAGGGTCATTCCTCAGTACATGCAACGAGCAAACAGCTTCAATATTGCTTTCTCAAAAGAAGTACCTGCAAACCCTTTGGCAATTGCACGACCAACCGAATACAATTCACAAAAAAGCTGTTTCATTTCAAGCACTACAATACCAGATATTCGGTCAAACTCACCTTCAGCCAAAAGAGCACTACTTTTTAGAGCACCATGGGGTGACAACGGTTAAATCAGACAATACCTTATATGCACAGTATTTAGTGTCTCCCGATCACCCGTTAACGCTAACAGCAAAACAAGACTTAACCATAGAGATCCGTTCTAGAGTCAACTGGCACAGTCAAAATACACACCATACCGAGTGGTTGTACCTTAATACTCAAGATAGAAAATTCACCAGCCCTATCTTTGCCGATATTGCATCCAGCACATTTTTATACGATCAGAACACTCGCCTTTGTGTAGCAAGCAATCGCATTATTACGTTGAGAAAAGGCCATCAGTTAAAGTTAAGTAGTAGCTCAGAAACATACCTTAGCTTAAACTTATTACCCGATGACTCTGCCACGTTAAATACGAATACTCAACTGTACCCTAACAAATCACTGTTAGCGCTTATTAACAGTCCTGATATTTCATTAGCGACTTTACTGACTAATGCACTTTGGCAACTTGAGATGCAACGCGTATCTGAGCACGAATTTACGATGCTTTTTGCGCGCTTAACAAACGAGGAAATACCAGAATCATTAGACTTGTTGTATAAAAAAGTACAACGCTTTGGTGATTGGCAAGCAAGTAAAGACTATGTAACTTATGCTGGTACGAAATTGATTGATTTAGCGCCTTTGTTAAAACGCAGCTTAACAGAGCAAATCAGCTTTCATGCCAGTTCCAACCCTAGCTTAGACGGTGTTACTTTAAGGGCTAACCACACGTTAACGTTAGATATCGGTGAGTTGTCCGAGTCCCCTTTAAAGGTACAATTTAACTTTTCAAATGCAGACTGGTCCCCCTCTGAACATGCCAACATTTCAATAGAGGCAGGAGATAAACACGTATTATGGCCCGTAGAGCCAGGTCCAACTATTGACTATGCGCTTAAAATGCAAGACCAAGTAAATCGTTTTATTTCCCTGCGCTGGTTAAACCCTTACATTGCCCAAATAGTTACTGTACGCTTACTCAGCCACCAAGGAGGTAAATGGGTCAATATTCCACTGGATACCAAACAGCTTTTTTACAGTGCAAATAATGAGTACCCTATAACATTAAAAATAAAACGCGATCAGCTCTTAAAAATTGAGTCAATTAAAGACAATAAACGTGTACAACGCACCCTCTTTCATCCTTCTGGCACCGTCACCTTACCTGATAGTTACGCACAGTATACACGAGTGTTTCATTGGCGTTTAAAGCCAACTCATACCAAATTAGCAATTTTTAACCCCGTTCAACCCATTATCACTAAACAACCCAAACCACAGCATAATGACAATCAAACGGTGTTTTTCAACAATGCTCCTTCGTTTGATGAAAACTCAACGCATACTGAAGCCTTCATGCGCTATGGACGCTCAAATTTAGTTGAAATAAACGAGTCTCTTAACCCAGATCATACGCTAGATTTAGGTATCCGAGTGCGCAACAAAGACAAACAACATTGGTATCGCCTTGAAGGTGCTGTTTCTATGAATAGCAACAACTATGATACGCTTTCTCTTAATGCTATCCACAATTGGCAAGATAACGATAGTCACTGGTTTAGTGAAGCTGCATTGTTCAATCGCTGGCAAGGTGGCCGTGCCAAAACGCAAAGCCAATATGCAGGATTAGCCAGGCTACGAATAGGTGAAATTTGGCGTAATAACACGACCCATAGACACCAATGGTGGTGGCAACCGTTTTATTACTATACAAGTGTAGACACACAAACCTTTATTGATGACTCTAAAATAAACCCTCAAATATTTGGTTTTTATCGTCAAGACCACATGCATGGCTGGCAAGCTGAGTATAAGTATCGTTATCAGCCTTGGGTAGATAACCAAATAAGCTTTGTTTCAGGCACCATCTCTAATCAAGACTGGCAAACCCTAGATAGCATATATTTCAGCTCAACTATGGAGCAGTTTTATCAAGGTCACATTTTTGCTGCTCAATTGCAAAGTAGATACAAATTTGCCGATGAAGATCGACCTAATGACACTTGGCAATATCTCACAAAATTTAGCTGGCAGACCCTATTTACGTTTACCGACACCACTGCAGGTTGGCTGGCTTTGAGCTGGACAAAAGATTGGTTTAACGTGCAAAGTTCGCTCAGCCTTGAGGTTAGGTTGGGCAATTTGCAAACGACTGGGTTTGCAACTTTTGCACATGATGAGATTTTGTTTGAATCGTTACAACTATCCTCATTTATAGAGCAAAGCGCATATGACAACCAATAGATTAAAAACCCAATTAGAACAGTTGCTCTTTGCTGATATTGAACGCTTTTGGCTCAATTTATACCATCACAAATATAGTGTATTAGTCGATGAACTAAGTAATTGGGAGCTGATTAAAAACAAACCAGAGCATGAGGAGCAAGTTGATTGGTTACAACTTCAAACAATCGCCTTTTTGCGCTATAAAATAGAACAATTACATGATTCATTACGCCAATTACAAATTGGGCACAATAATTTTGTTGAGCGCTTTGCAAAAGCCGACTTTAAAGCAGAGAAAGAGCTGCATATTTTGACGTACGCGAAGCAATTAGGTGCAAAGGGAAAACAGTTAAAAGCAGATAAAGAGGCATTTTCAAGGTGGTTTGATGAAGGTGCTGTCATTGCTCGCTATCAAGATAGAGTCTCGGATATAGAGCAAAGCCTGAAGTTTTTAATAAGTAAACTAGGGTCTATGACTCGCACTTATTTAAAAAGTAATGAAGCAACCTTAATAGACACATGGAAAAAGCTCGACTTACAGCCATTCTTCTTATCTTTACTTGATGCGAGTAATAATTCTCATGTTCGTCATGGCATGATACGCGCTTTGGTCAACCAGGTTTCTATAATTACCGAAGCCAACGTTGATCCAGACTTAAACTCTGAATTGGTTGCCAAACTTGTTGAGCAGCTTGAAAGCGCCGACACGCCCTATTTGGCTGTGATAGATATTTGCGAAATTTTGATTCACCAACGCCCAACATTTATACGTAGTTATATCTGGGCCGAACTTGATGAGTCAATCAGTATGTACAGCGATAAACCTAAAAACAACAACATGCTGTTTATCATCAGCGCCTTTGCAAAAATAATTTGTAAGCAGTACACCATAAATCAATCTGATGAGCGTTTATTACAGACACTCAGTGCACACCCTTACCCTAGAGTGCGCCAAGCTTTAATTGAGCAAACGGCCAATATGCCCTATGAATTTGTCACATCACTGCTGCTTAGTCGATTTGACAAGGAGTCGTGTGATGCCATTAAATTTACACTCATTAAACAACTTTCAGCCACGCGCTTTTGTGAGTCTGATTTCGCCTTCAAGCTATGGGAAAAAACAATCTGCAGTTCACAAGCTACGCAATTAAAGCGTATTGCACTAGAACTCAGCGCACGAATTATGCTCAATATGCAATTATATAGCGACGAGTATGATAGTGTATTTAAACGTTTTATCGACACACTTAATATCGCGCTGTGTAACGAGCATAGCATCGCCATAAAACGCGTAATCACCAGAACCAGAGAGCAGCTCGCAAGCTTTTACCAACAGTCATTAATTTCTGCAATTGATGAGCAAGCAAATATGCATAACACGGTGGTACTGCCAGCCACTGTTTCACAAGACACTCTTGGTCGCGTGTTAAGCTTTAAAGCTCAGCAACAGCTTGGTTTCAATGGGCGAATAAAAGGCAAACATTGGCATATATTAAAAGGTTACAAGTTTGGCTATCGATTTTGGCGCATTTGGCATGAGTTTTTTAGCCCCAGTACCGATAAAAGACCGAGCTTCAACCACACCACGGCAAAAAAACCAAGTGCCCAATTACATGTTCCCAGTTGCACGGTTGCAGAGATCAGTGAAACTAATGTGCCTGGTGAAGCTTTATACCATTTAAAGGAGCTGAGCAGTCGACCTCATTTACCACTGTTAGATTATTTATTGTCTGTTTTGAGCCATGACAATTTACCCTCCCCTACAAGTAGCTATACCCCTGATGGTATATTGGAAACCATAAAGCCCAATAGCCTATGGCAACGTGCTCATGCCTATTGGTATATCTCCTTGAATTTCAATACACTCGACGGGCTTAGAAAAGGTAAAAAATTAGAGCAACAGAATTACCTTAAAAAATTAGAAAAGCTGGGGTTTAGCTTCAAATTTAAAGCCTATGGGCAAATAGAAAATGCCGTTTTTCCTGTTGAACCCACAATTAAAAAGCTGTTTGAAAGAACCAATCTCGCTATCCCACTGTTCAACGTCTGGCTAAGCTTTAGAGAGTATATTTACTCTATATACCAAAATACATTACCCCAACTGGTCTTTTTTACGACGGGCTTTATTGCCTATTTTTGGGGCCGACACATTTATATTAGTAAAAAAATTAATGATAACCGTAACGCCATTCCAGTCAGTATTGGCGGTTGGGGAACCCGAGGAAAATCAGGTACAGAACGTCTAAAATCAGCATTATTTAGCAGTTTAGCATTGCGAGTCATTACCAAAACTACCGGATGTGAAGCGATGATGATTTACACCAAGAGCTCTGGTGAACAATTTGAAATCCCCATTTATCGGCCTTTCGACAAAGCCAGTATTTGGGAGCAAAATGATATCCTCACTTTCGCACGTAATGTTAAAGCAGATATATTCTTATGGGAATGTATGGGATTAACGCCTAGATACGTAAAAATACTACGACGCTGGATGAGAGATAACTTCGCAACTATCACTAATGCTTACCCTGACCATGAAGATATTCTTGGTCCAACGGGACTCGATGTGGCACGAGAAATGTCTGCATTTATTGGTAAAAATACACAAGTATTTACCTCTGAACAAACCATGTACTCTGTACTTGACCAAAATGCAGTAGCAAATAACTCAACACTTATTCAAGTTCACTGGGGAGATGGCTTTCAAATCCCACCTGATATTCGTGCGCTATACCCCTATGATGAACATCCAGATAATATCGCTTTAGTGGCAAAAATGGCACAATATATCGGCATTGATAAAGACATCGTTTATAAAGAAACTGCAGAGCGGATTATACCGGATGTGGGCGTTTTACAACACTTTCCCGGATCACTTTTAGGTACTATAAAACAGTCATTTATCAATAGTATGTCTGCCAATGAGCGCTTAGCGACATTGGACAATTGGCAACGTTTAAATCTCGATGAAAAAAATAATTTACCTTACATACAAACTATTGCACTAATAAACAACCGCAATGACCGTGTTGCTCGCTCTAAAGTATTTGCACACATTCTTATTGACGACTTAACGTTTGACTACGTTGTAATTATTGGCTCCAACGTCGATGGTTTTTTTGCATACGCAAAACAAGTTTTAGAGGACCGTTTGATACGTATTGCAAACAATCATGATGTCGCTGATTTAGCCCAATTATTGAGTCAATTTAAACTTTGTCAAAGTATTGAACAATGGCTGGTAAAAGCAAATGTGAGCTTAACTGATCATCCCCTAGCACTGGTGGATGTATCTGATCAAGAGACATTAAAAAAAGCATTAGACTTACGCTTAAGCGAGCAACCTGAGCAAAAAGACTTGCTAATGCAACACTTTATACAATTTAATCAATGCAAGCTTTTATTTGATTTAAACAAAGAAGACATTACCTTAGAAGCGCTCTCACCGCTCATCGAATTGTTTTCACAAAAATGCATCATCTTGGACAACCCAAATATCAGTCCTGATGCATTAACACTAAAAATTGCTGCACTAGCATGTCATAACTACGAGCAACTCATTGTGGGTATGCAAAACATCAAAGGCACCGGCTTAGACTATGTATATGCTTGGCAAAAATTTAACCGCACCCTTAACACTTGCGATAAATTATTAAGCGACCAAGTGCATTCATCAGATTTTAAAGCCTTGCTGTTACAACTTGCTCAAAATGCAAAGTTCGGCCTCATAGAAGTTGATTACCTTGAGCAGGCGCTTGATAGAATAGCGGCACATCCATTTGCGCAAAATGAGTTTAGTCAAGCTGAAATCACACATATAAAAGACAAGCTTAAGCGCACTAAAGTGCAGGCATATGAGGCGCAAAATGCCACGAAAAACTCAGGTTTTAGAGCAGTACTGTTGAATCTAGTCAATTCTTTTCTAGATGCTGGGGCAACAGTAAAACGCAAAAAAACTGCACAACAAGTGTATACTGATATCGCAAACCAGCGCATCACCATAGAAAAGGCGATTACAGTATTAACTCAGCTCAACCGCTCATAGTAATAAATATGGTTCTCATTAACCATAAAAACACATACTAAAGGGTTAGAAAAAGTGCCGTAATTTAAATTTCGCCTAGTTAGATCGTCTGTTTTTTATTCTTGCCATTGATCTAAACCTCAAAAAATACGAATATATGATTAGTAAATGTAAAATTTTGACATCGGAGTTAGTTACTTTTGAGTCGTAGGAGTCTAAATATGAAATTACATCACTTGCTTGGTGTGGCATCTGTTCTGTCGGTAGGCAGCACATTTGCAAATAACTTAGTGACCAATGGGTCATTTGAACAGGATGTTGTTTCACAAAAATGGACTTTACTTAATTCTGTAACTGGCTGGCAACGTGATGGCGCACAGTTTGAGATTCAAACCAATTCTTTAAATATTATTGCTGCGCAAGATGGTAATCAATATATTGAGCTTGATTCAACCGCTAACTACAGCATGATGCAAAATATCACCACAAGCCCAAATCAAAGCTATGTACTGAGTTTTTATTATTCTCCAAGAGTTGAAGGTAATAGCGATACCAACCAAGCCAAGGTTTTTTGGAATGGTGATGAAGTTGCTAATTTAAACGCAACTCAACGAGGATGGCAACATTATAGCATTAATGTTAAAGCCAGTTCTGAAACTACAGAATTAAAGTTTACTGGGACTGGTGAGTCAAACTCATATGGGGCGTTTATAGATAACGTTTCTGTCACGGGCACTGTTGCTCGTACCTGCTCTGGTGGCCTATTTGGTATTAACGATTATGGTTCAGAGCAAGTAGGTTATGTTTATTACTTTGACCTTAATGCAGTAAATTACAGCATACTCACAGGGCTATCTCATACTGCGTCAAATATAGCCAGCAAAGAGGGCACTCTGTACTTTATGGAGCAACAAGACAAAGCGACTAAAGCATCAAAGCTTTGGACCTATGACCTTGATACCAATAGCGAAGTCGCCGCTGCGGATACAACATCGTACCCAATTTATCGCTCAGTCGTTACCCCTGATGGTCAATCGCTACGCTCTACAAGTAAAACATACATGTATGATTTCGATTTACTGACCGGTAATAAGTCCGTTCTTGGTAAATTAACGTTTGCAGGTGAAGACTTTAAGCATGGAGATATTGCATACTCAGCCGATAATAACGTTCTTTACGTATTAACAGGTCAGGCGCTATATACTTTGGATGAAGCGAACATGAGTTTAGATCTAATTGGTACCCATGGATTACAGTGGGCATCAGGCATTGCAATAGCAAACAATGGGACCATTTATGTTTCCGCACGAAATAGCTCAGAAAATGCCAAAATTTACACACTTAATCCCAGCACAGCTGAAGCGAGCTATGTTATGGATGGTCCTGCACATATTAACGACTTAACCTTCGTAGATAACTACTGTAGTGAATAAACGGGCATAGCCAATACTAGGCTATGCTATCAATATTGGGGCTTGCTTTTGCAGGCCCTAAATACATTAACATTAAAAAATTTAACAATTAATAAACTACCTTTTACAACGACTGTAACCTTAAGCACGCTCTAGGGCTGTTGATCTTTACTGTGAGTTGCAGCAGTCATTCGGGTATCTCCCCAAAGCAGAACCTGCATCCATTATGATTCTATGTAAGCTAGGTGATAACGTAGCAAAAATGTCCGAATGGCGTTGGCCAAAGGCTTCCACTAGTTTGTCATTCGCAACTGATATAAACTATTATGCTGCATTGCTCACTTAGCGTAATGACAGCCTTTGATTTGAAAAAACTCATACCTCAAAATTCAACTCGCCCTAGATAAGCACACTTGCCCAATGATTTATCCAATAGATAACATGCTATATTCACATAGAAAACATACCTATACTCTCACATAACAGCTTTTTGATGGTGCTACCTAAATACACAAATGAATACAATATAAAATATATCTAAAGTACATTTTTGCAACAAATTTAATGCTATTTACCGAGTTACACTTCCCCAATCTCTTTCATCTGGTTATACTGACGCGTTTTTAATGCATAGTTAGTCGCGCGATTTGCGCTCAATACTGCGTAATTACTTACATTGGCCACCCGTTCAAATTACATAACTATTTGCACGTAATGATTATTATAAGGCCTCACAACACATTTGATTTAATTAGGAAGTACATATGAGTTCATCTTCAAATGGGGGCTTTTTCGGTCACCCAAAAGGACTTTCGACTCTATTTTTCACTGAGATGTGGGAAAGAATGAGTTACTACGGCATGCGAGCTTTACTTGTTTTATTTATGACAGCAAGCTTACAAGAAGAAGGTCTCGGTTTCACAGTTGCATCCGCTGCAGCCATATACGGTTTGTATACTGGCGCTGTGTACTTTTTAGGCTTACCTGGAGGTTGGCTTGCTGACCGTTTATTTGGTGGTCAAAAAGCGGTTTGGTATGGCGGCATCATTATCATGATAGGTCATATTATTTTAGCCGTACCACACGATTATTCATTCTTTATTGGTTTAATTTTTGTTGCCTCAGGTACTGGTTTGTTAAAACCAAATATTAGTGCCATGGTGGGGCAATTATACTCAAGTGAAGACGAGCGTCGCGATAGTGGCTATGCCATTTACTATATGGGTATCAATCTAGGTTCCATCATAGGTTACTATGTTTGTGGCTACTTTATGGAAAATGTAGGCTGGCATTGGGCATTTGGCGCTGCGGCTGTAGGTATGGGTATTGGTCTAATTCAATATTACCTAACAACTAAACACCTACCAAGCCATAGCGCAGCACCTGCCAACCCATTAACACCAAAGGGGATTAAAAACACTTGGTTTGGTATTGCTGCCTTTGTTGCCACTACTGCTGCGGTCGTTATTGCCGCAACTACGGGGATGATTACCATCAACCCCGTCGTGATTGCAAAATATGTTGCCGTCGCATTTACTCTCATTTTCTTCATCTATTTTGGCATGATTTATTTTAAGGGTAAGTTAAACGAAGACGAAAAACGCCGTATGTGGGCTTTATTTCTAGTTTGTGTGGCCTCAGCATGTTTTTGGTCTGGTTTTGAACAAGCTGGTTCATCACTCAATCTATTTGCTCGTGACTATACTGACCGCCTAGTCGGCAGTTTTGAAATCCCAACTGCATGGTTCCAATCACTTAACGCGATTTTTATCATCGTGTTATCGCCATTTTTTGCAGCACTTTGGATCAACCTGTCTAAAAAAATGATCTCTCCATCTTACAGCGTAAAGTGTGCGCTTGGTCTTATCATAATGGCATCAGGTTTCTTAGTGATGTTTATGGCCGCACATTATGCTGCTGAAGGCCTCAAGGTTGCACCGTATTGGCTAGTCACAACATACTTTCTACACACAGTTGGTGAGCTTTGCTTAAGCCCTGTAGCCCTCAGTGCAGTAAGCCGTTTATCACCACAGCGTTTTTCAGGTCAAATGATGGGCGTATTCGTATTAACCTACTCGATTGGTAATATCATCGCAGGATTATTGGCCGGTGGCTTCGATCCAAACAAAGTAGAAGAAATCCCAGCGCTATACTTACAAATCTCTTTATTTAGTATTGGTATTGGTATCATCTTGGTACTGTTGAGCTTCAAAGCTAAGTTTTGGGAAAAACGAGGCCTAACAGCCACAACCACCGCTTAAATAAAAGCGATATTAAAAAAGAGCAAGGCAAGTATACCTTGCTCTTTTTGCCTAAAGAGCTTCAGCTCAGGATAAGCGAATTTGCTCCATAAAACTATTTAGCCCCCTATCTGCATTGTTTTCACTTGTATTAGCCTGCTATAACTGCATAAAGCGGCCATGATATTGAACAAACTGTCATCATTAGATGGTTGATAATATGCGTTATACCAATTGCATTAAATAAATGGCCTAGTAACCAAACAAAATTCCGGTATGTCGTTTTCAACATAAGTCACTTTTAACAACGCTAATGGGTCATTTAGCTCCTAGAATCATCAATGTTTTAGTAAAATTGATATAATTACGTATTTAGCTATTTCAAAACTCTTATCCACACCTAAAGTTCGATAGTCGCCTAGCATGAACCGACACAGTAAAATGTAAACCTTACTATACAAATGCAATAGTAAATTTGAATACTATCTGGTTTATCATTTCATAGAAAAACAAAACTAAATCATTGAATATATTGATTTTAACATTCATTATTGAGGCTAGCTCTAGGTGCTTTTCTTTAAATTAAACCTATCAAACCTTAAATAGGTACCACTTTAAACTCTTTGTCTCATTAAATTTACATAGCAGCACTTATCTAAATATCTTCTCTCTCTTCCCCTATTACACTTTTTGATTAATCATTCGCATACTGAAAATACATAATCTAACAAGCAACCCAATTTGCTTAATTGCGGGAGTATGACAATGAGTGAAGTAAAGAACCCACTAGGTTTAGTTGGTATCGAGTTTACCGAGTACGCAACACCAGATGCGGACTATATGGATAAAGTGTTCACCGATTTTGGTTTCTCAAAACTTAAAAAGTATAAAGACAAAGACGTCGTATATTACAACCAGAACGACATTCACTTTCTACTAAATAACGAACGTGAAGGCTTCTCAGCAGCATTTGCAAAAAGCCATGGTCCAGCAATTTGCTCAATGGGTTGGCGCGTAGAGAATGCACAAAAAGCATTTGAAGTTGCTGTAGAGCGCGGCGCAAAACCTGCCACTGAGTCTGCAAATAAAGATTTCCCATACCCTGCAATCTACGGTATCGGGGATAGCCTAATTTACTTTATCGAAATATTCGGTGATAAAGGTTCAATCTATGACAATGACTTTGTAGATTTAGAAGAACAAAACATTGTTAAAGACAAAGGCTTCTTACGCATAGATCACCTAACCAATAACGTTTACAAAGGCACTATGGAAACATGGGCTAACTTCTACAAAAACGTATTTGGCTTTGAAGAAGTACGTTACTTTGATATTAAAGGTCAAAAAACGGCACTACTTTCTTATGCACTTAAGTCGCCTTGTGGCACCTTCTCTATTCCAATCAACGAAGGTAAAGACGACAACAACAATCAAATTGATGAGTACCTAGATGAGTACAATGGTCCAGGTGTACAACACTTAGCATTCTTAACGAATGACTTAGTTGCATCTCTTGATCAACTCGATCAGTCAACGATTGCTACTTTAGATATCATCCCTGAGTACTACGAGACAATTTTTGACCGAGTACCTTGGGTTAAAGAAGATAAAGAGAAAATTAGAAAGCACCAGATCTTGGTAGATAGCCAAAGCGAAAACTGCTACCTACTACAAATTTTCTCGAAGAACCTGTTCGGCCCTATCTTCATTGAAATGATCCAGCGTGTTGATGATGGTGGCTTTGGAGAAGGTAATTTCCAAGCATTATTCGAGTCAATTGAGCGAGATCAAGAGCGTCGCGGCGTATTATAAACTTTTTAAAGTTATTATTTTCACAAGCAGCTTTTTAAAAGCTGCTTTTTCCATTTTAGTTAAGGCAAAATAGCTTTAACCAAAAGTAAAAAGGAAAGGCAATGTCTTTTATTAACGAAACGCATGATATTAATCTAACTAGCTGGGTAGCAAGTGCAAACCAAGCCGGTACCGATTTTCCAATTCAAAATTTACCGTTTGCGGTATTTCGTCGTAAAGATAGTAATGAAGAGTTTCGCGGTGGCGTAGCCATTGGCGACCAAGTATTGGACCTTGCAGTAGTTGCAAACGCAGGTATTTTTTCAGCTAAAGCACAAGAGGCGGTAGAAGCTGCTAACGCACAAGCTTTAAATGAATTTATGGGATTAGGCCAAGCGCATTGGTCGGCGCTTCGCTTAGCATTATCTCGTGCATTACGTGAAGGCTCTGAGCATAAATCAGCACTTGAAGGTGCACTAGTAGCACAAACTGACGTTGAGTATTCAATGCCATGTCACATTGGTGACTATACTGACTTTTATACATCTATTTACCATGCTACAGCAGTAGGTAAGTTATTCCGCCCTGATAACCCATTACTACCAAATTATAAATGGGTACCTATTGGTTACCATGGTCGTTCATCGTCTATCGATGTATCAGGTCAAGCATTTCATCGCCCTAAAGGCCAAACCAAAGCACCTGACGCAGATACGCCGTCATTCGGGCCGTGTAAGCGCCTTGATTATGAACTAGAGCTTGGTATTTACCTTGGTAAAGGCAACGAACTGGGTGAACAAATTGCAATTGAAAACGCTGAAAACCATGTGTTCGGCTTTTGCTTGTTCAATGACTGGTCTGCACGTGATTTGCAAGCGTGGGAATACCAACCTTTGGGTCCATTCCTAGCTAAAAACTTCGCCTCTACCGTATCTCCGTGGATTGTAACAACTGAAGCACTTGCACCTTATCGCACTCAGTGGCATCGAGATAGTAAAGATCCACAGCCAATGGACTACCTTGAATCAAGTCACAACCGTGAAGCGGGTGCATTTGACATTCAAATGGACGTTTCATTAGAGACACAAAAAATGCGTGATGCTCAACAAGCTGCAGCTAAACTATCAGCATCAAGCTTCAAGCACAGTTACTGGACCGTAGCACAAATGGTTACTCATCATACTGTAAATGGGTGTAACTTCTTACCTGGTGATATGCTTGGTTCTGGTACTCAGTCTGGTCCTGAGCACGAAGAAGCGGGTTCTTTGTTAGAGCTCTCACGTGGTGGTAAGCAATCAATCACATTAGCAAATGGCGAAGAGCGTAAGTTCCTAGAAGATGGTGACAAAGTGATTATGCGTGGTTGGTGTGAAACCGACGGCTTTAATCGCATCGGATTTGGCTCTGTTGAAGGCACAGTTCTACCTGCTAAATAATCCCAAATTAAAAGCAGATAAAAATCAAAGGTGTGCAAATGCACACCTTTTTATTATGTAAATATGCTGGATTTTTGTATTAATCTTGTTATTGTGAACTGTTGTTTAAGAATTTTTGTAATTATGTTGAAGCTAATCAATCGCCTATTTAAAATACTATTCCAGCCAAGGCAAATATTAATACGCCAAAATGGTGAAATTTATATGTTGACCTTGCCAAGCTGGGTACAACCATTACTGCTATTTTTAGTATCAAGTGCTATAGCGTGGGCAGTTATGAATGCTCAGTCTGTCGTACAGCACCAAACAGATATCTCTGTCTTGAAAGCCCAAACACATTCTGACAAACAGTTATTTTTAAGCGAAAAACAACAAATGCAAGCGCAGCTTGCACAACAACAGCAAACACTTAACGAACTCACTGAAAAACAGTTAATGCTGCAAAGCTTAGTCGATGCATTACCGAGTTCTTTATTAGAATCATTAAAAGAAACAAATGAGAGTGCAACTGAGCTTACCAGCGAAGAAAATAAAGGCGCTTCAGAGTTTCAAAAATCTCCCTCCTCAGCTGAAGTTGAGCAAAAAAATACGAGCAATGATCGCTCGCTGCAAGAGGTAGTATTAGAAAAACCAACGTACTTTAGCTTACAAGCACAGCATTTAATTACTAGTCAACAGCACTTTTTGAAACTAGTGTCTGATAATATACAAAACCGCGCTAACACACTTACCAATGGTTTGGCTGAAGTCGGTATTGCAGCAAAACAAAGTTCAGCACTCGCACAAGGCGGCCCTTACCATCAGCTTGAGTTAGAGCAACTGCCTCAAGAATACCTTGGTACTATCGACAGCCTTGTAACACTCAATAACTTAGAACAAGTAATCACAACTTTACCTGACTCTATGCCTGTTGCCAAAAGTGACTACTACATTTCGAGTCGGTTTGGTTTTCGCAAAGACCCTATAACAGGCCAACGTGCTTATCACAAAGGGGTTGATTTAGCAGGCTGGCACAAAACCGAAATCATTGCACCTGCTGCAGGTACTGTACTCAGAGCTGGTAGAAATGGCGGTTATGGTAAATTCATCGAAATTCAACATGAACACGGCTTGGTATCTCGTTTTGGTCACTTACACACCATTAAAGTAAAAAAAGGGCAACAGATCAGCAAATCTGAAGTAATTGCTTTAATGGGTAGTACTGGACGAAGTACAAGTACTCACTTACATTATGAAGTACTACAAAACGGCAAACACATAAACCCAATTAAGTTAACTAAGGTAATTAATCGTGTTCAATAGCTTACTAGGCAACAATAAAACAGCTTCAGGTGTCCCAGCTTTGATATCTCCTAATACGGTTATAGAGGGGCATATATTTTGTGAGGGTGAGTTACAAGTAGATGGTAAAGTGATTGGTGATTTAGATGTCAACACACTCATTGTAGGCCTCCATGGTATTATTGAAGGAAATGTAAAAGCACACCGAATTAGAATAAAAGGTACTGTTGATGGTTGCATTGATGCTGACAAGGTCATCTTAGAACAAACAGCCAAAGTACACGGTGACGTGACCCACGACACATTAAGTATTGAGGCGGGTGCGCTGATTGAGGGTAAACTCGCACACAAGACTGAGGTGACAAATATCACCTCAATAAAAGATAAGACTACCGCGCAGTAATATACATGTTAATATCTGCGTGAAACACCTTATTACCCTGCTCGTCAAACACTTCAACAGGTACAATTAAGTCTTCTTTATCTTGCCACTGTCTAGGTAAATCAATACTTGCTTGGGCACGTAAATTCGTTTCTGCCTTTTTCAAATATTGAACTGTCATGCCTTTGGGGATCCAGCGATGCGTTTTATGTGGTACCGTCGCATCGACCATCACACCAGCACATAATTCGGCTAAATTACACTGTGCAATCGCATGAATTGTACCAATATGATTAAACACAGCTTTGCGCTTTGGTATGGTTGCGCAACATAAACCAGGCTCTAAAGTAATGATTGTTGGTTTAATTGAGCCAAAATAAGGCGCCTTGCGACATACCGCTTTACTAAAAAGCCACTGCCCAAATGGCAGCCACTGCATTCTTTTGTATATTTTTAATAGTGGGGCCGACACAAATAGTACCTCTAAAAACAAATTGATACATAAAACTAACACATCCGACCTGTTGGCAAAATAGTCATATAGAGAATTTTGCGTTTTTATTTTAATGATGCGGCGCTTTGTCCTGTTCTTTTTTATTTTGCCCATTAGAATATCGGCCAAAAGGAGAAGTCATGCCGCATACCCAAGTAACCAGCAAATCCCTTATCTTTATTCTTGCTCTTTTAGTGATCTTTTGCCCGTTAGGCATCGATCTTTACCTGCCTGCTTTTCAGGCAATGCAGCAAGGCTTAAATGTATCAGAATCAAAAGTTCAACAAACCATTAGTATTTACATGCTAACTGTCGGGTTAGGACAACTTATAGCAGGGCCTCTTTCTGATAAGTATGGAAGAAAACCCATCGCAACAGCTGGTATTACCCTGTTTTTTATCGGGGCTATTATGGCTTCAACAGTTGAAAGTTGGCGCTGGATGATGATAGCGCGCTCACTACAAGGGTTTGGCGCTTGCGCCACTTTTGTCGCTGCATTTGCAATTGTCAGAGATAGCTTTGGACATAAAGGCAGCGGCCAAATGCTCACCTACTTAAACGGTATTGTGTGTTTTATTCCCGCACTGGCACCACTCTTAGGCGCTTGGTTAACGCTAAAATTTGGTTGGCGAAGCAATTTTGAGTTCCTTGCTGGGTTCTCAATATTGGGGTTATTACTTGTTTTGTGGTTGTATCGAGAAACTAAACCTAAAGAGAGTTTTTATCAAGGTCATATTCTAGACTTGCGCCGCTTTAACCCTATGCTAAAAAATGCTGAATTCATGTTCAATGGCTCGATCACCATGTTTGGTATGGCCGCTATGTTGGTATTTGTGACAACTGCACCGGGATGGATCATGAATCACCTAGGTGGCTCTGTAACAAACTTTACCAGCTGGTTCACTGGCAATGCTGCATTAAGTATTATTGCCAGCTTTAGCGCCCCCATTTTTATTAAACGTCACAGTCGTAACTCACTTATCGTTGGCTTAACGCTATTTTGTATTGGCGGCTTCACTATGTTATTGGCAACTCGCTATTCACACCCTGCCGCCTATATGATACCGATGTATATTGCATCAATAGGCTTTGCTTTTTCATTAGGTGCTGCCGCAGGTAAAGCATTATCTGGCTTCGCGAAACAAGCGGGCACCGCATCGGCACTCATTGGCGTCATGCAAATGAGCGGAGCAGGTGCTTTAGCCTTATTAACCCAGCAACTACATTTACCAGCCCCCTATCAATTGGGGTTCCACCTATTATTTGCCTTACCCTTTCTGGTTTTACTATTAAGTAAACATAAAGAGTTCTTCCATAATGTGGCCTAAACCACATTATGCTCTTAAATACGTTGACCTAAACTGGCAAGTACAAGCCAAATAGATATTTATCGCAACGGTAGCAATATTGTCACAACTAGCAACGATAATAGCTATACGGACGGCATCAGTGGCAAAGGCGGCGGCAGCTACATTTACCAAGTTTGTGAGCAAGGCAGTACAACTGTATGTTCTGACACTCAAACTGTTGTGTTCTAAAAACCCAACCTAATATTTAAGCGGGCTACTTAGCCCGCTTTTTTTTGTCTCGCTGATAGAACGTATATTTTCATTGTAAAACAGCATAAACTATTCACACTATTGAATTTAGAACCATATAATCATGCTCAACCCAGAATCCTTAGTGTCATTTTTAGTTGCCTGTACCATTATCGCTGTCGCACCTGGCCCTTCAAATGCATTCTTAATGGCACAAACTTTTACGCATGGCAGAGCTGCGGGTATGAAAAGTGCACTAGGGTTTGCTGTAGGCGGCATTATTCATACCCTATTTGCCGTTGTCGGTTTATCTGCAATATTAAAAGCCTCCGAAACGGCCTTTAACTCAGTGTTATATTTAGGTGCTGCCTACCTTGCATTTTTAGGGTTAAAAACACTAAAAGTAACATTTAACCAACCACTTTCATGTGAAGAAAAGCCTCATGTAAGTACCAAAAAACCCGGTAACGTTTTTTTTCAAGCAATGATGACTGAAGTGCTCAACCCCAAAGTTGCACTCTTTTTTATTGCTTTTATTCCGCAATTTGTTGACCCGAGCCTTTCATCCGCAACGGGGCAATTAGCTATCTTTGGCCTTTTATACCCAATTTTAGCATTTCCAATAGACTGCCTATACATCTATGGTGGTGACAAGATTGCAGGGTATTTCCGTCGCCACCCCAGCGCCCCTTTATGGATAGATAGAGCATCGGGGTTAATTTTTATTGCTTTGGCAATAAACTTGATATTGTGAGATTCAAAAATGCAAACAATAATACAGACACTTCCAAAGCAAAAAAATATTGCATTAGTAGCCCATGATGGAAAAAAAACGGCGTTAAAAAACTGGTGTTTTACTCATAAGAGTATTTTACATACTCATAACTTATATGCCACTGGCACAACAGGCCACGTAATCGAAAAAAACACTGGGCTATGCGTAGAAAAGCTACTAAGCGGTCCAATGGGGGGAGATCAACAAATTGGTGCCAAAATTGCTGAGCACCAAATTCATATGTTGATATTTTTTTGGGACCCACTCGCTTCGCAGCCTCATGATCCTGATGTTAAAGCATTACTTCGTTTAGCGGCGGTGTGGAACATTCCAGTCGCTTGTAATGAAGTCACCGCAGACATATTAATAAGCTCACAAGTCATGGATCAGGAAGTATCTCGCAACTTACCTGACTACCAGAGCTACTTAGCGACACGTTTAGACTAGCAAGAGTTTGTTTGGGTAGCTCAGCACTACCTAAACATGTATTGAGTTACTTGAAAATTTGCGTGGCCCACTTGGTTAATCCCGCAGTAACACTGCCAAAATTATCACCATTGAGCATTGGAATGTCTCCAAGGCTCTGTTGTAAAGCCGCTTTAATAAGTGGGGATTGGGCACTGCCTCCTGTTAAATAAATAACATCTGGTTGTGTCTGTGCACTGGTGATGGCATCTTGCGCTAATATACAAATTTGCTGCAAACTATCCGCAATCGCATCTTGTAGCTGTGTCTGCGTGACTAACTTCGTCAAATCATCATCAATGCAACCGAGTTGGGCTACATAATGCGCATCACTCGATAAAGCAATTTTACTCAGCTCACCTTGGCGCACTACTTGGTGCCCCAGCTTATTTTGTTGAATTGTTAATAATCGAGCTAATTTTTCAGGCTCACTCACATCTTTAAGCATTGCTTGCAAATGCCGACTGCTAGCTTGAGCATAAAACTCGGTTTGCAAATGAAGATCATTGATTTTACACGCCTGCCAATATAACTGGTTAGGCATCGGTAAGCCTGACTTTAAAGTAGAGTCAAGCCCACACAACGGCATAAAGCTGCGATACGCAGTGGCAATATCTAAGTCATTTCCTCCAAGGCGTTTACCCGTATGAGACAAAAAGTCTTGCTGACGTTCACTGCGCCCACGGTAACTTGGCCCCATTTGCACAAACGAGCAGTCACTCGTCCCTCCGCCAATATCAACCACCAGCACTTTTTGGTCTTGGTTTAGCCTTGACTCATAATCAATACCTGCAGCTAACGGTTCATACAAAAATTCAACTTCTTTAAACCCAGCTCGTTTAGCCGCCACAGTTAAAATATCTACTGCCTGTTGGTTGCTTTGCTCTCCACCAACCGCTTGAAAGTTAACTGGTCGACCAATGACTGTGTGTGTAATGGTTTGCGCTAATTGCTGCTCAGCTCGGTGCTTGATTTGCATGATCATGGCTGTAGCAATATCTTCAAAAAAAGAAATTTGCTGTGGTTTTAAACCTACGGCTCCAAAGAATGATTTTGGGGACTTTACAAAATAACCCTCTTCGGGAAAGTCAATATATTCATCTATCGCAGCTTGGCCTATGTGTATACCGGTATCACCAGTTGCTAAATCTAAGTCTTGACGTATTGCACCAATACCATTTAGCAATGCTAAACGTGATTGACGATAATCGTTGCCATATTCAGTGTTAGCCAATTGTTTAGCCACAAAGTCAACAATCAAAGTGTTATGTTGGGCATATAATGTTGAGGGTAAATAACAGCGACCTGCTTCAAGTTCCAACAACCTAACTTGTCTATCATCTGCCATCGTGCCTATTGCACAATTTGAACTTCCATAGTCAAAACCAACAATCATCTAACATACCTAACAACAGAAAAAGGCCGCGCAGATTATCATAACTCCCACTAAAACCTCAACCGATATACTGAGCCGTAATTATAGCTTTGGCCTCACTCTTAGAAAGCGTGCAAACCGTGGTTTACCGTATTTAGTCAAACCTTGATAGCGATATGTGATTTGCGAACCAATTTTTGGTGGTTGCTGACGGAGTTGATCGCTAATGCCGGTGCCAATTTTGAACTCAAGCCCTTGCTCACTTTTTACCTTTAGCGCGCCTATCATCCCTTTATATTTACCTTTACCTTCGGTATAACCAATCACAATTGCTTCAGCGTCTTGATATGGTTTGTACTTTAGTATTCGGTCAGAACGACCGGCTTGGTGTAATGCATGCTTTTGGTGAAGTATTAAACCTTCTCCACCGCGCATTAAAACCATCTGATAGTATTGCTCAAGTTGTTGTTGATGTTCAAAATGCAGTTGCTCCACGGCATGAATATGCGTGGTTTTCATACGGTTTATTTTTGCTTGGTAATGCTGATACCTTGCACTAAATGGTAAAGCAGGATCTGGCGCATCAAATACGAGGTAGCGCACTTGTTGCCAATCCGCATCTCGTTGTCTCTTACTACGTGCTAATGCACTAACAAACGCAAATTGCTTGTAGCCAGACCACAATTCGCCCTCTAACACCTCATTATCAAGCGGCTCAGTGAACCACGCTGGCGCTGAAATAATCAGCCCACTTTTAGTAATTAGATTATGGCCGTTCCAAATTGCCCTAACACCATCGAACTTTTCACTCACTAAGTAGTCTGTCAGGTTAATATCTTTGTGGTATTGATTTGCTAATTCAACTTTTTGGGGGATCTTAGCCACCGAGGCAGCTGCATAGTTAATAAAACCCAACAACAATAGTATCCATACTTTCATTTTAAAGCTCCTTGCACTTAATAGAGCTATTAAAGTTAGAACAAATATTCATTTATGGGTAGTCATAACACAGGTTGCTATTGGACAGCGAAATTTTTGCGAATATTGATTATTTAATACCAATTTGATTAAAATATTGATCAGTCTAACTGAGCTAAATGACTCACGTGGAATAATCCAATGATGATATTTCATTCAATCTTTTGATGCTTTTATAGAAATAACAGGCTATTGCAAGTTAAAGTAAAGCTTGAACGGGCAAATTTGCATATCCCGATATCTTGTTGTTAAGCATACTGGGTAGCATTGTATTGAAATTGCCTGCTGGTTATATCAATTGTTGTATTTGCTGCCAAGCAGCTTGTAAATTTTGTACTTGATAGGTTGCTTTAGAGAAGTCTTGTTGCTTTGAGTGATGATTGGGCACCACAATCGTTTTTAATCCAGCAGAAGTGGCTGATGCTAGGCCTGTCTGCGTATCTTCGATGGCGAGTGCTTGACTTGCTGTCAATGATAAATGCGTCAACGCTTTGCTATATGGCTCTGGGTGGGGCTTTGCATTTGCCACATCGTCTTTACACACGATATATTGAAATAATTTATCTAACTGGTAGTGCGCAAGCACAGGAAGCGCCTCTGCACGCGTACTGCCCGTAACAAGTGCTAGGGTAAACTGTTTACTCGCTTGGGCTAGTATCTCTTTAGCAAAAGGCATCAACTTTGGTGATAGCGTGGCCGCTACATCAACAAATAAGCGGTTTTTCTGCTCAGTGAGTGCTTCAGGTTGTCGATTTAAACCATGCCGTTGGTTGAGAATATCAGCCGCTTGTAAGCTCGGCACGCCACTAAATTCATCACAAAATGACAGCTCATCATAATGAATATTCCAAGGTGCCAAAACTTGCATCCAACTTTGGTAATGGAGTACTTCAGAATCCACTAGGGTTCCATCAAAATCAAATAAAATGGCCTGTAAACTCATAATGCACTCCTTGAAAGTTAATTTACTTGGCTAAACCAGCGGGTGGCTCAGCGCTTGCTTCAAGCCCACTTTCAACTTCGACTAACTCATAGCCGCGAGCCTTTCTCTCAACTTTGAGTATGGGTTTATCAAACGCTGATTTTAACCTCTCAGCATCGGCTTGTAATTCAGCAATTGTACGACCAAACGGAGCTGCGCCCGTTTCTGACCAGTTCGTCACCTTACCATTGAGGTTGTATTCAACTTCATGTATTTGATAAAGCTCCGCTTCATCTTTGGTAGCTTCACAAAAAATGATACGGTAATTCCAAAATCCAGACATCTTCTTTCTCTTTATTTCTGTGTTGTAAGTGACTGTACCAGCTCTGGTTGAGCTTTTCATTACAGACAATAATAAACCCGCTCAAAAGCGGGTTTATTCATCATAATACAAGGCGTTCAGTTTAAAAGAAACGAACCTTAAACTCAGCACCTACATAGCGCTCTTCATTTAACATGCCTGTATTGTTGTTGAAGTCTACACCACCAATAACCACTTGTTCATCAAATAGATTACGAACAAATGCCGATACTTCGTACTCGTTATCACCTGATGCCCACATATAGCCAGTGCGGATACCCGTTTCGAACAAGGCTTCCCCTTCAAACTCAATCGATTTATATAAAAAGAAATCAATTTCGCTACGATATGACATGTCGCCGTATATGAAGAAGTCTCCTCCTTCTAGCTCTTTAGTATAACGAAGTGTTGCATTTGCAATCCACTCTGGCGCATGTGGCAAGCTGTTGCCATCTAAAATAGCTCTAGTTTCAGGGCCAAATGACCCCTGAATTTCATAGGTTGGGTCTGTCACTGTACACTGACCACACACAGCTACCGCTAAGTCATTATCGTCTAACTCAGTTTTATTGTAACTTAAGTTAAATGTCGCATTTAGTTCATCGGTTAATACCCATTCGGTATCTAACTCGAAACCATATCCTGTGGTTTTGTTTGCATTGATTAGACGGTTGAAGTTTGCACCACCACCTACAGCTGTTAACTGCTGGTCATCCATTTGGAAGTAAAATACCGTCGCATTAACACGACCTTGACCATCTAAAACGTCTGATTTAATACCCGCTTCTATTGAATTAATAGTTTCAGAGTTAGCAACTGTTACCGCATCTCCAAACAGAATGCGACCCTGAACACTTGGAGCGCGGAAACCATTTGCAACTCGAGCAAACAAGTTAATGTCATCACTATACTTATATGCAGCACTTAGATCCCAACTAACATGGCTATCACTAGGATTTGCACGACCTTCTAATAAATCTGCAGCACCTGTAGGGCTCTTCGTACGTTTAGCATAAAACTCTTTATCATCATCTGAGTAACGAAGACCCGCGGTAATTTTTAGCTTGTCAGTTACAGTGTAATCCACTGAACCAAATACAGCCCATGCTGATGTATCTTGATTTTGAACAGCATAACCGTTTTGTAGGCCAAAGTTGCTTGCTGCTGCATCATAACTTAATGTGTCGTAAGAAATGCTCTCGATTGTTAAGTCTTCTTCAAATAAGAACACCCCAACTTGATAGTTGATGTCACCAGAGAAATTACTTGAAAGGCGAAGCTCTTGTGTATACTGGTCGTGATCAGGAATTGCATCAGCAGTTTCTGATGGAAATGGAATTATACCCGGACCTTGAAAACCGATAAATGCCGCACCATAACCACCATCAACATCTGCGCGAGAATAAATTTCTGCACTTTCCCAAGCCGTAATTGAAGTAATAGTGTGTTGTGCTAAGTCCCACTCAAGCTTAAGGTTTAAACCTTGTGAGTCAACTTGTTGTGTTGAACGTGACGCAGCATCATGATAAACAACATCATTATCATAAATAGGGTTAATATTATTGGTGCCTTTTTCGATTAAGTTGGCACGAAATGCAATTGGGCGACCATCTAAATCTCGTACATGGTAGTTTAATAAACCAGTGAAATCGTCACCTTCATACAAAAACTGCACGCGTGCCGCTTTTTCGTTATAACCACCTAATGAGTCTGCTTTTTCAAAACCAGGTGCTTTTATATCAATATAATCTTCTTTGTCTTGCCAAAGTAGTGAAACGCGTGCTGAAAGACGCTCAGTTAATCCTGCACCCACCGCACCTTCAAAATCAACCGAACCTTTACTGCCATATGATACCGCACCGTATGCATCAAAAGACTGACTTGGCTTGACTGAGTCAAACTTGACAAGACCTGCAGGTGTATTACGACCAAACAATGTGCCTTGCGGACCACGAAGTACTTCAACACGTGCAACGTCAAATACAGGGAAACCTTTAAGGATTGGGTTCTCTTGCACTACTTCATCAACCACTAAAGAGACTGGCTGCGATGCATTTAAGTCAAAATCGGTATTACCTAGGCCACGAACATAAAAACGCGGAAATGTACGGCCAAAAGAAGACTCTACAGATAGACTAGGAATTTTCGCATTCATAAAACGAATATCCATACCTGCAGAGCTATACGCGTCTAAGTTGTCTCCTTGCAGTGCAGATACACTAACAGGCACTTCCTGTGCGTTCTCAACACGCTTACGTGCTGTGATCTGGATAACCTCAAGCTGGTTGCTTTTTGCATCAGGGGTTTGTTCAGCAGCGAGAGTAGAAAATGAAGTACCTGCTACAGTAGAGAACAACGCTGCATTAATTAAAGTCGCTAACGTAGATCTTTTCATTGCATTCATGTTGGGGCTTAACCTTTTATGTGCACTCTTTTTGTTCAACGGTATGTATGGTCGCCGTATCACTTGGCGTGGTACGTTCAATTTTTCGCGTTTATATTTACGCGGACCTTACAATCGAGAGTGCAAAGCGAGTTTGTAAGGCTGAACGTGACGCAAACATTATAGCAGCAAAATAAAATATTACTGCTAAGCCAACAATAAAAAACAGAGTTTTTTTAATTTTTAGCAACAATTACCCCGACGTTCACAGCTTTTAGCAACAAAAAACCAAAACAAAGAGGACATATGTCCTTCCTCAAAAACCCCAAAAGTGCACCGCTGGTTTTTGGTTCATTTTAGAAGTGCCATACTCGTTAATATTTTAGGTCCAAGGTAAAAACTACGTAAATTAAATATCATTCTCACTATAGAGAGGGCGAGTTCATACTTTTGAATACACCTTTTTGAGCAACTTCATCATACTCAATTACCGCAACCGCAGCTGTATTAAAAATAGGTAATTGCTGTGGACATAACTGTTCCACTAAATAACTCACAATAGGCATATGTGCGACTATCAGCCATATGTTCAGCTCAGCATTTAAGCTTATCAACGTCTCAAGATAATCAATCGCAAACGCAGCACTGCCCGTTGGGATTACATCCTTGCATATTTCTACATAGGTTACATCATTAATTGCCAGTACTTGCTGAGCAGTTTGCTGTGCTCTTATATATGGGCTAACCAATAAAGCTTGAGGTTTATAATGCCCTTTTAACCACCACGCCATTTCCTTTGCTTGATTAACTCCTCGCTCTGTAAGTGGGCGAGATTCATCATTTGCATTAATCGGTTCAGCTTCACCATGGCGCATAATTAGGATAGTTTTCATTACACTCTCGAATGTTCTTGTTAAATTTGCCAGATAACCAGTAGCTAATTACTGCGTTTGTTCGCTATATTAAAACAAACGACCCTTAAACCTAAAGCAAAGTGTACGTTATTCATAGAACATTTATGGATGCTTTGCTTACATTTTCTATATCGGCGGCAACAATTTGAAAGTTAGTAATAATGATAATCGCACCTATCACCAGCTCACACTCGACAATGGTCTAAAAGCCCTCTTAGTGAGTGATTACTCCAGTGATAAGTCTGCCGCGGCGCTCACCGTCAATGCAGGCCACTTTGATGATCCGATAGACCGTCAAGGAATGGCTCACTTCTTAGAACATATGTTATTTTTGGGTACTAAGCAACACCCTCAACCTGGACTGTTTTCACAATTTATCAGCCAAGCAGGTGGGCAAAGTAATGCATGGACAGGTACTGAGCATAGCTGTTACTTTTTTGACTGTGCACAACAACAGTTTTTTGATGCCTTGGCACTTTTTGCAGAATTTTTTGTGGCGCCATTATTAGATGCCTCACAAACTCAAAACGAACGAAATGCTATCGATGCTGAATTTAAAATGAAAATAAAAGATGACGGTAGGCGAATTTATCAAGTACATAAGGAAACTGTTAACCCCTTACACCCTTTTGCAAAATTTTCTGTTGGCAACAGTGAGACATTAAGTAATCGAGATGCATGTATTGCTGATGAAGTTCGTGAGTTTTTCCAACAACACTATCAAGCTCAGTGGATGACTTTGGTTGTAGCGGGTCCCCACTCTCTTGTTGAACTCGAAGCTCAAATTCGACAGCAATTCAATCCTATAAAAGGGACTAGTCAACAAAAGTGTAAAATCAATACTCCCCTTTATCGTAAGCAAGACCAGAGGCTGTTGTTACATATAGCGCCACGTAAGCATATGCAAAAGCTTATTGTCAGCTTTGCAATGGGTGGCATTGACGATTTATATAAACACAAAAGCGTTAGCTTTTTAGCACACCTACTTGGCTATGAAGGTGAAGGATCCCTGTACTCTATCTTAAAACAGCAAGGCTGGATAAATGCGCTTTCTGCAGGTGGTGGCGTCAGTGGTAGTAACTTTAAAGACTTTAACATAAGTTTTGCGCTTACCGATGAAGGGATTGATTATTACGAAGACATCATAGAAATGGTGTTCGAATATATCGCTTTAATCAAAATTAAAACATCATCGCTACCGCTGCTATATAAAGACAAAAAAACCTTATTAGATATTGCTTTTAATAACCAAGAACCAAGCCGTTTACTTGAGTGGGTAAGTAATATTAGCGTAAACATGCACCACTATGAACCCGATGATTACCTGTATGGTGATTACATTATGCAAGGCTTTAACGAGCAACTGCATACTCGCATATGCAACTTCTTAATTCCAGATAACATGCGTGTTGTATTAATTCACCCAGATGTAAGCGCACAGTTGAAAGCACAATGGTATCATACGCCATACCAAGTAGAGCAACTCAGTACAGAGTGGCTCAGTGCGTTAGCGAACATTGATACTCCACTTCCTGAAATGCAACTACCTAAGGTAAACCCATACCTGCAAGTTGAAAACGAATTATATGACGTTACGCAAAAAAGTCACACTCCTACTTTACTCAAAGATAAACCGGGCTTTGCATTTTGGTTTAAACAAGATGCTACTTTTCGCGTCACAAAGGGCCACTTTTATATCGAAATTGACTCTTTACTGGGTATAAAAAACACAAAGCATATGGCACTAACACGCTTATTTGCTGATTTATTGATGGATAGTATGGCTGAGCAATATTACCCCGCTGAGCTTGCTGGTTTAAACTATCATATTAATTCTCATCAGGGGGGTCTGACTTTGCACACCGCGGGCTTGTCAGGCAATCAGATTACTTTAGCCTTGCAATTGCTTGAACATATGTTGCATGCTGTGATCAGCGCACCACGTTTTGCAGAATATAAAAAACAATTAATTCGGCACTGGAAAAATCATAATCACAACAAACCTGTGAGTGAGCTGTTTAGTGTACTAGGCGCAAAGCTCATGCCTTGGAACCCTGAACCTTTAGCATTAGCAAAAGCGCTTAAAAACATTAGCTTTAATGAGTTTTGTCAATTTCGAAATCAGTTTTTTGACTCTGTCTATATCAAGGCTTTCTTGCATGGTAACTGGCAGCAACAGCACGCTCTAGACATGCAAAAGCAATTACGAGCACTCTTTTCAAAAAGTGAGATATTAGAAGACTTAAAACGTCCTCTTATCGTGTTAGACAGCTACCAGCATCAACATATTGAAAAGCCGGGTTGTGAACATGCACTGGTTTACTATATTCAAGCGCAAACCGACAAGGTATTTGAAAAGGTTGCATTAATGATGCTCAATCAACTCATTAGCCAGCAGTACTTTGAATCCTTAAGAACGCAGCAGCAGCTGGGTTATTTGGTTGGCGCAGGATATGCCCCTTTTAATACTCGTGCTGGCATTGCGTTTTATATTCAATCTCCCAACATTAACGCCCAACAGCTACTTACAAAGCATGACCAATTTGTCTCTCAATTTATTGAACAACTAGACTTGTTTGACGATGCAATATGGCAAGATGCCTCTCAAGCATTACGCTTACAAGTTGCAGAAAAAGACAAAAATCTTCGACTAAGGGCGCAAAGGTTTTGGATTGCAATTACTAATGATGATCATCAATTCAATATGCAAAAAAGATTAGTCAAACAAATTGACACGCTAGACAAAGAACAGCTCATTAGCTTCATAAAAATGGTATTTTCATCATCTCATCCAAAAATAGCACTGCGGTGCAATTAACATGAGTGGTTATCATTTTAAACGCTGTTTACTACAGTTTTATACGTTTAAAGTCCGTAAATAAGCAATTAGACTATTGCAAAAAAGACAGCTCAACATGACTTGGGACCTAAAAAAGTAACAAAGTGCATAATTATCTTTGACTCACTCTCTCGCTTCCTTTAGATTAGAGCGTGCGATAAATAGTTATGCATCTATGATAATAAAACAAATAATTAAACCTATACTCTTCATGATGCTGTTGAACTCAGTGCTTAGCGCCCCTCTCGTAGCACTTACCCTAAGTCAACAGCTAAATCACCTAGATCCTTTCTGGGCGGGTATTTGTTTGACATTTTTCCTGTCAATCTTTTATTTACTATACAGCAATAATAAACTCAGGCGTGCTCAAACAACTTTACAACATTCAGAGCAAAGATTGAAAAGCACCGTTGAGGGCAGTGGTGACACCCTGTGGGATTGGAATATTGCAACAGGGGCGGTCGTGCGCATCAATGACAAATATATGATGCACAAAAGCGAAGCTGGACATTTCATTCCAAATGCAGATCGGATTCATCCACAAGATCTCGCGCTTGTCGATAAGTTATTAAAACAGCACTTCTCTGAAAAAACTGCATTTTTTGAAGCCAGTTATCGACTCAAAGACAATTTAGATCAATACCACTGGGTATTGGATAAAGGTAAGATTATTGAAAAGGATGAAAACCTCAACCCTCTAAGGATGACGGGAACTGTTCGTGATATTAGTCACCTAAAAAGCACTGAAGAACGGCTAAACTTATTTGCTAAGTGTGTAGAATCGCTCACTGATGCTATCGCTATTTATGATCATAGATTTCGTCTTGTTGATTTAAACCCTAGCTACTTAGGGCTATTTGGTGGCACCAGAAACCAATATATTAGTAAAGCATTTAGCCTGCCCGGTTATGATGAGCGATACATCAATCAAGTAAAAACCAACCTTAAAGAAGCAGATCATTGGCAAGAGGAATTACGACTTCGTAATCACAAAGACATTTTATTGCCTATTGAAGTAACAATCGATGAAATAAGAAATAGCCACGGACAAATCACTAACTATGTGGTCGTTTATTCAGACTTAACTGAACGTAAAAAAGCCGAGTCTCAATTACACAATCTATCAAACAGAGACCGAACGACAGGTTTGCCAAACCGTAACTTGTTCTTCACTAATTTAAAAAAGCTCGCCTGCCAAGATACCCACCATGCACTTTTAGTATTTGACTTAGATAATTTTAAAAAAATAAATGACTCACTGGGTCATCAACTTGGTGACAGCTTGCTTGCCAAATTAGCAATGCGACTAAATAAACTTGTTCGCCAAAAAGATACCTTGTACCGCCTTGGCGGCGATGAGTTTGCATTGGTTATGGCAGGTACTAACGATATTCACACAATTACTCGCACAGCTAAACAATTCTTAGCTGCAATAGCGACACCATTTAAAATGGCAAATCATGAGCTAGTCATTACATCATCTGTTGGCATTGTGCTGTTTCCTGAAGATGGTTCAACACCCGAAATCTTATTAAAGAATGCAGACACAGCAATGTATCATGCCAAGCAAAAAGGCAACCATTACTTATTCTTTAATGACTCTATGAATGAGCAAGCAGTAAAAAGGCTACAAATAGAAAACCTGATGCGCTTTGGACTCAAAGAAGACCATTTCGTGGTGTACTACCAACCTAAAATGGACATCAAAACAGGTCGCCTGGTTGGTATGGAAGCATTAGTGCGATTTATCACCCCGAAAAAAGGCATCATTAGCCCTGGCGTGTTCATCCCTATTGCTGAGGAGACTGGGCAAATAATCGAAATTGGAGAAGTCGTTCTAGATAAAGCTTGCAAAGATGTAAAGCGTTGGATAGATCAAGACCTCTTCGATGGTCGTGTGGCTGTAAACTTATCAGCTAAGCAGTTTAGTTTGCCAGATCTAACAACTCGAATAGATATTATCTTGCAAAAAAATCAACTTCCTTCTTACTTTCTTGAATTAGAGATCACAGAAGGGACAATTATGGACGACCCACAAGAAGCAATTTCAATCATGCGTTCATTAAGTGCCCGTGGGATACATTTAGCTATTGATGACTTTGGTACTGGTTATTCATCTTTAGCCTATTTAAAACAATTTCCTTTGAATACGCTCAAAGTAGATAAAGCATTTGTGGATGATATGACCACTGAGCGTGGACGAAACATGGTTGACTCTATTGTTACTATCGCACATAACCTAGAACTTCATGTAGTCGCTGAAGGAGTTGAAAAAGCAGAGCAACTGACAACATTAGAGCAACTCAACTGTCAAACTATTCAAGGGTACTTTTATTCTAAGCCACTTTGTGCTAGCGAATTTACAGCATTCTTAAAAGCACAAAAACACCGAGAGAACGAGCAAACACCGCAATTAAAAGTCGTTAAATAAAATTAAGCTCGCCACATACAATACTCTGAAATTTGGTTGCGAAGCCATAACCTACGATAATGAACACTGAGTAGATACCAAGCACAAGGACCACACATCAAACCTGCAAACACCCATCGTTTAATAGGCATACCCTTACGCACCGCCTCAATATATAAAACCACAGCACCTAACAAAGACAACAAAAACCATATCATAAACTCAACAAGCCTAACGCAACTTTTTAAAGGTTGCGCAGCATACCAAACAGGATGGTTTTTGTACAATTAAACATTAATTGTTGCAAAATATTGCATTATTTAATTTAATAGCAGCACAATTCAGTATGTAATAAACGAAAAAACTCATATTTATTATATATACAGTTGATTATTAAATAATTTATTTAATAATCAACTAAACTGTCTTGTAAATTGAAACTATGAGGTATGGCTTTTTACAGTGGCATGTTTGTTGCGCTACTTAAATATTTTTAAGGCTCGCGTTAGGCACTTTCGTAACAAATTATGCATTGCTCATATTTAATGAAAGTCTGTTGGTACTAAACACATCAAAGAAGTGTTTCTACACCAGCTAATTGAAGTTAACTAAGTTGAATTAACTATTTTTTACAAAAATCTTAGTGAACGCGTTAATTAAATTAGACTTTCTGGCCGTTTTAAAACTCGGCCATTACAGTATTTTTGCAATTGCTGCTAAAATTAGGCCATGTTGTTTTAACTTATTTAGTTACGTCAAGGATACGGTCAATGGATCATAAAAGCGTACATGACTACTTGCAGAGCAAGCCTGCAACGTTTATTACACAGCCATTTGCACAAGATACCGATGTGTACAAAGTGCAACACAAGATGTTTGCTACCCTTTCTGAGGGTAAAGAAGGTCAAGTAAATGCTAACGGTGAGTTAGTCTGGTGGCTTAATTTAAAGTGCGACCCTGATGAGGCATTGTTACTTCGAGATGAGTTTCCAGCTATTGTGCCAGGTTATCATATGAACAAGCGGCTGTGGAATACAGTTATTTTAGATGGTTCTGTGCCTGCAGATAAAATCAAAGATATGATCGATAAATCATATGATATCGTTGTTGACAATCTACCGACAGCACAAAAAGAAGAGCTTGCTAAAATAGCAGGTAATAATTAATTTGCTAAAGTTTGGTTTCCCTCGCAATAAAAGCGAGGGCCACTTATCTGATTCTTTTCTCTAACCTCTCCTCGCTAATAATCATAAAAATGTATTAAAATAAAACAAGCTGTTCATAATTCTATTTCTCACCTAATAACATCAGGTTTGGAGAAGGGCTTTGAAATAGTAAATACGTAATAACGCACATTTTTTCTCATCCAATGATAATATTTCGTTCAATATCAAGTCACTTTGTGCAGTAATAGCTTTATTGAACAAATCCGCTTATCCAGAGCTAAGGTTAAATAGTACGTTCAAACGAGGAACTATGTATGAAAAAAATCGCAGTACTTACCAGTGGTGGTGACTCACCAGCCATGAATGCAGCACTCAGAGCAATCACTTTGAGCTGTGGTTATCATCAACTGCAATGCGTGGGCTTTTATCACGGTTATAATGGATTAATTGACGACCAACACGTTGATATGCAGAACTTAAATATTAATTCTGCACTGCAGCACGGTGGCACTATTTTAAAAAGTGCTCGTTGCCATTCCATGTTATCAAATGAAGGGGTTATGCAAGCCTGTAACACTTTGCGAAAACATGATATTGATGCCCTAATCGTTATTGGTGGTGATGGGTCGCTCAAAGGATTACAAGCAATAAAGCAACACTGGGAACGACAAGTGATAGGGTTACCTGGCACCATAGATAATGATCTAAACGGCACAGATAACACCATCGGTTTTTCAACAGCAGTTACCACTGCGACCCATGCCATTGATAAAATTCGTGATACTGCCAATGCGTTTGAACGTGTGTTTATTGTTGAAGTCATGGGCAGACACAGTGGTCATATAGCCTTTAACGTAGGTATTGCTACGGGTGCAGAAGCCATTATTTCGTTTGAAAACTTCTCTAAAGACCAAGCCAATAAAAAAGTTAATGAAATACTCAAAGCAATCGAGAAACAGGCAAGCACCCATGGTAGTTTTTTAATTATACTTGCCGAAAACTTATGGCCAGGTGGCGCTCAGGCACTAAAAGAAAGTTTAAATAAGCAAGATCAGTTAAATAGCGCAATGTGTATTCTTGGCCATATTCAGCGCGGCGGAAGCCCTACTCCAGAAGATAGAAACCTTGCAACTGAGCTAGGCCTTGCTTCAGTTGACGCAATACTCGATGGCAAAGACAATATCATGATTGGTAAATGTTCAGGCACAGTAGTAGAAACAACACTTAATGATGTGATAAACACACCAAAACCGCTAAGCACAGGCTGGGTGAATGCCCATCAAGAACAGTTAACATACTACTTAAAATAACGCTGAATTTAACCACAAATGCGTTAGGACACTGGCGAAATAGCCTAACGCAATAACTGGAGCCCATTTTAAGTGACCAAAGAAAGTATAATATCCCCTCGCCTGTCCCATTAACGCCACACCAGCAGCAGAGCCTATAGATAACAAACTCCCCCCAACCCCAGCCGTTAAAGTAATCAATAACCATTGCCCATGCGACATCTCAGGTTGCATTGAAAGTACCGCAAACATAACAGGAATATTATCAATGACCGATGATAGAATGCCTAAAAATATGTTCGCCGTCGTTGCACTCCACTGACCATATAACACATCAGACATCAACCCTAAATAGCCTAAAAACCCTAACCCCCCAACACACATTACAATGCCGTAAAAGAACAATAATGTATCCCACTCTGCTCTAGCTACTTTATGAAAAATATCAAATGGTACTACACTACCTAGCAGGTCGATTCGCTGACGATCGCCTTGCCTCTGAGCTTTGGTTTGCCTTCTTTTCAAAGTAACTCTTAAGTAATAACCGAAAAATTGAAGGTAGCCAAGCCCCATCATCATCCCCAAAACAGGAGGCATATGTAACAAGCTATGGCACAAGACTGCAGTTAAAACAGTAAGTAGAAACAACGCTAGAATGCGCCTTGCTCCTCTTTGCATCGTAACCGGCGTATACATTGTGGAAGGGGTTTTCTTCTCTACAAATAAACTCATTACTACCGCTGGCACCATATAATTGACAAGTGAAGGAACAAACAAAGCAAGAAACTCATTAAACTTTACTAGTCCAGCCTGCCAAACCATTAAAGTCGTAATATCACCAAAAGGGCTGAATGCACCACCTGCATTGGCTGCGATCACTATATTAACGCAACATAAATTAATAAAACGTTTATCGCCTTCGGCAACCTTCATAATTACCGCGCACATTAACAATGCCGTCGTTAAGTTGTCGGCAATTGGAGAAATAAAAAAGGCCAAGAACCCGCTGATCCAAAATAGGCTTAAATAGCTAAAGCCTTTTTGTAACAACCATGCCCGCAATCTATCAAATACTTTGCGCTCTTCAAGTGCATTAATATAGGTCATCGCGACTAGCAAAAAGAGCATTAGTTCAGCAAACTCAAGTAAATTATGCCTAAAAGCATATTCAGTTACATGAGGAATATCATGACTTACATAATAAATACTGATAAGTATCCAAATTAAACCAGCCGCCACCAGCACGGGTTTAGACTTTCGAAGATGCAACTTTTCCTCAAGCATAACTAACGCATAAGCAACAACAAAAATAGCAATGCATACTATGCCAAGTTTCGATGAGGTTAAGTCTAACGGCTCACCACTTGCCCATGCTGGGGCTATTAATCCAACGGACATGCACATAAACCACCCAAACTTACCACACAACGCACCCATGACTTTCCTTTACTAGTTACTTTATTGATTCAAAGGGTTTATACCTATTGCATTAAATAAATGACCAGATATTGCAATAGAAAAATGACTTAGTAACCAAGCAAGGATTCCGGTATGTAGTTATGCTATATATCGGAATTTTTAACACAGTTAATGGGTCATTTAGCCCGCTAGAATGATCAATGTTTTAATAAAATTGGCATTACTCAGATACAGAAAAACCTGCACCACAAAACCACACCAGTTTTGATGCTTAATAGCAAGAAAACATCATCTGCTTAATATGCTCTCGCGAAAAAACAAAAAATAAATTATGCTTTGGTATTAGACTAACAAGGAGGATAGGAATGAATATTGTAAAAACAAGATAGAAAAAACTTAAAAAATGCATACACCATCAAAACCAAGACAATCATCCCTCTTTGGTTTCAATGGTGTTTAATTCATACAGGTTATTTGGCCGTGAGCTTTTCCAAAGCTAAAATTAGCAATAAACCAGCAATTGCTAATGCAATACAAGTACCTGTTTGTGGTGCTAGGCCCGTTACAGACGCAAACTCTATCGGACTCACATTTTGCTGTAACAATGGCTTTTCTAAGCCATGTGAATTGGTATAAGTCGACAATACTGTTTTCCAAGGCCAAAGTAGATTCAAAGAACCGAGTAAAAAACCAGCTAGTAATGAAAATGTTACCTGCTGGTACTTGTCTAACAACCAAGATAAGAACCGAGAGAAGATCATCAACCCAACCGCACAGCCCATAACAAATAGGCCAACAAGCAACAGCTCTTTTTCTGTTACCGCGCTAAGTACATGGCCATACATGCCAAGCAAAAGTAAAATAAAACTTCCTGAGATGCCTGGCAAAATCATCGCACATATAGCAATCATGCCTGAGATAAAAAACATCCACCAATGAGGCTGAGCTTCAGTCGGCGCGATTGTTGTGATCGCAAAAGCAGCAACAGCCCCAACTATACAACTAAACACTGTTGACCACCGCCAATGAGTGACTTGTTTTGCAACATGCACAAATGACGCGATAATCAGGCCAAAGAAAAAAGACCATACTAAGAGTTGATGATTAGCAAGTAAATAGGTGATCAATTTAGCAAGCGAGACTGCACTTGTAATCAAACCCGCAAATACCGTTAATAAGAAAGCACCATCAACATGAATCCAAAACGCTTTTAAGCCACTTTTTTGTAGTATCCCTAAGGCCTCTAAATCAAAACTTTTAAGTGCATGTAAGAAACGTGTATAAATCCCTGTTATAAATGCGATAGTTCCACCAGAAACACCTGGTACAACATCTGCGGCGCCCATCCCTGCTCCTTTTAAGAAGAACCAAACATAGTCCCGTTTTGAATCACAATGACGTGTCACTTTTTTACTCCATGTCTAAATTTGCCGCTAGTTTAACGTAAATAATCACATCAAACAGCACTACACCGTTAACATTTATGTTGTCGTTGTTTTTTTACTTAAAAAAACCTGTTTGCTGCCGATAAAAGATTATTGTTTATCTATATAGTATCGCTATGTCATTTGTAACATGCCTTTTATGCATTTTAGTATTAACTATTAGTGGAACCAGCGATGCAGCCTCTGCACAATTTGTCATGCCTGAGCCTAGCGTTACCATCGAGCAGCGTGACTTAGCTAAGTATTTTCCTGATAAATTAATTGAGCTTGAGACCGAAGAAGGCAAAGTACTGACTTTATTTTCTCCCTATATGAGTGCAAGCAAACGAGGAATTGTGGTAATACTACCCGGTGCGGGCCAAGGCCCTGTATCTGTGCATGGTTTAAGTTACCTTTCGCAAGCACTCACTGATGATGGCTTTGATACTTATGCTGTTCAAACTCCGCACCTAAATTGGCAAGCAGATCTATTGCAAGTCGACCCAATCACGACACAAAGTGAAGAAACAGCTGAAATGGATTACCCGGGGCCATGGTCAGAGCCGATGTTAGATGATTATAAAGAGCAGTTGCTTGCAAGCTTTGATGCTTTGTATAATCAATTACAAATGACCGACCAAGAACAGCTAGTGGTCATTGCACACGGAGTTAGTGCTGGGGTATTTTCCGAGTACCTTGCATCATTGCCCAATATCAGGATCGATGCGTTTGTTACAGTCAGCGCCCAGCTACCTAACACAAAAAGAAACAAGCATTTACCCGCTGTACTTTCGTTGGTTAGCCCGCCGTTACTCGATATTATTTACTCACAAGATACTCAGTCGATTTTAGACAACGCAAAGCAACGCATTCGATGGGTTAAACGAAATAACAAGTACGATTACCGACAACGCGAGCTCTTTGGTATTAGTACCGAGCCAAGGCAACATCAGCGTTTGCGCAAAGAGCTGGATGGTTTCCTAAGGCAATTATAAATTAACCCGCCTTTTTTAAAAACTCATATGCGGACTGAATATCCTGACTTTTCCGTTTCGCCACTTCCATCATATGCTCAGGCAAGCCCTGAGAGACCAGTTTATCAGGGTGATGTTGTGCCATTAATTTACGATACGCACGCTTTATATCTTTGTCATTAGCATCATTAGAAAGGCCTAACATGGCAAGCGCTTGTGTCTTTGAAAGTGTTGAATCAGGCTGTACAGTCCTGTTTTGTTGGGAATATTGCTGCTGACTTTGTTGAAAACGTTGCTGTTGTTGACGAAAGCTAAACTCTGCTTGATAACGTTTCAACATAAAACGAAAATGTGCCGTTGAAATACCTAAATATTGACTCACTTTCTGTAGTAGCTGTTTTTCTTGTGCTGCCAAATGCCCATCAGAAAAAGCCATTTGAATTTGGATTTCTAAAAATAACTGCAATAAATCATAACGCCGAGCAAACACTTCTTTAAAGTCTTGAATCGCTTCTTTGAGTTTAAACTCTGACTCTTTACCAGCTCTAAATGCACTTTGTGCCTCTTGTCGATTTTCCCCATGTAAGCCCATTTCATCCATAAATGCTGTCGCAGCTTGAATATGTACTTCGCTCACTCGACCATTAGACTTAGCAATATGCCCCATTACTGCAAAACAGCTAGAAAAAAACAAAGCTTGGCGTTGATGTAAATCATCACCACTAAAAAAGCCTTGAAAACCGCCCACTTTATCAAAGTTTTGCTTTAAGCTTCTGTCGAACATATGTCCCAGCCAAAAGCCTAATATTGCACCAATCCAACGGCCAAACATAAAACCAAAACAAGTACCTAACAGCTTGCCCCACATTATTATTGCTCCTGCTTTTGGTTTATTTCCAACAACCGCTCTGGTGTACCAATGTCACTCCATTGCCCTAAATACAGTTCTGTTGACACTCGGCCTTCATTTAAGCCTGCTCTTAATATCGGCCCTAATGGCAAAAAACCTGCGTCATGAGGACTAAAAAATGCTTTTTGATACAAACCAATACCTGAAAAAGTATAACGCTGCTGATTGCTTGCTTGATGTGCTAAACAAAAATCCCCTTCGGGATTATGAACAGGGTTTTCAACCAACACAATATGCGCTTCACCATGGTTGAGCACCAGTTGCGTTAAGGCACTCACATCATAATCGGTAAATATGTCGCCGTTAAGTACAATGAACTTATCCTGTGATTCACATAATAAACCCATCGCATTGATAATCCCACCAGCGGTTTCTAGTCCACCTCCAGGCTCGTTGGTATAGCAAATATTTACACCAAATTGTGAGCCATCTGCAAAATATTCTCTGATTTTTTCACCTTGCCATGCAAGATTAATCACAATATCAACAATACCCGCGCGCTTTAAACGTTGAATGTGATACTCAATTAACGGCCGTCCAGCAACTTCTAACATCGGTTTTGGGAGGTTAGCAGTCAAGGGCATCATTCTCTTTCCGCGACCTGCTGCAAGGATCATTGCTTTTATCATGTGTTGCAACTTAGCTTAGCTTCTACTTTTGGTATTATCTCATGGCGCAACCAAGTTGCAAGCCACTGAAATGACTCGTAACACTTTGCCACATCTTCAATATATTTAAGGGTTGGAATAATATCTTTTAAGTAGCCAGCTTTTTCATCTCGTAACAATAAACGACAAAATATACCTGCTGCTTTTAAATGTCGTTGCATTCCAGTCATATCAAAATAATAACAATACTGTTCAAAAGACATACCAGATAAAAGCTGAGCATCGCCTAAAATTTCAAAACTTTTTAAACGAAGCGTATTAAATTCCTCTTTTGGCAATTTAAAATAACAATCTCTCAGTAAAGATACCGCATCGTAAGTAACCGGTCCTTGCACTGCATCTTGATAATCTATCAAAGCCCAACCAGTGTTAGTATGCATAATATTACGACTATGAAAATCGCGATGCATGGTGACTTGAGGCTGAGCCGATATCGCATTCACTAAATAAGACTTACTTGCTTGGAACGCCTTAGAAGGTAATTCATCGCGGCTTAAAGCTAGCCATTCGCATACTAACCACTGCCAAAAAATATCTATTTCCAAACTAATGAATTCAGCATCATAGGCTTTCATGAAAGGAGATTCTAAGGTTGTTGCGATATTAGGCAGCAGAGCAAGGATTTCACAGTAATCGGTATATCTGCTGGATAAATGAACTCTATCAGCCAAGTGTTCTTTGCCCAAATCTTCTAACAGGATTAAACCTTGTTCTGTGTCGGCATGTAAAATCTTAGGTACTTTTATGCCATTGTTTAAAAAGTTAGCATTCAGCGCTATAAAAGGCTGGTTATCCAATTTACTGGGGTCTGAGTCCATTAAAATATAATTCTGTCCTCTACACGACACTCGATGATAACAACGGAAGCTTGCATCACTGGTTATAGCGATACATTGAAAGTCTTCACTTTTAAAATACGACTGTAAAAAGCCCGTGTATAAGCTTTGTCTATTTTGCCTTTTTGTCACAAAATTCCACTCTTAATTACTGTATTTCGCCAAGTTTTACTTTATCATGTCTTGCTTATATATAAACAACGGCGTTCAAGGTTAATAAATGAGCAAAGCATGGGGCGTTATCGCAACTGTAATTTTCAGTACCAACGCGATAGCTGAGTCAGAGTTTACACCTAAACTATGTGGCCAGCACTTGCAACCTTTAGCATGGCAACCTTTAAGCTCATTACCTAACAATGCCATTGATATTCAAGCCGATGATGTTGAGATGCAAGGCAAAGATAGTGCTGAGTTTTCAGGTGATGTCGTTATCAACACTAATAAAATGTCGCTATTTGCAAGCAGCGCCCTCATTGATAAAAAACAAGGTTTACTTAATGCGACAGGCCCTCTTCGCTATCAAGACCTTTTTAGCGACGTAAATGCCAATGCACTATATGCTGATTTAGATAATACTGAAATCAGCTTACTCGGCGCTGACTACCAATTAACACAACAACTCGGTCATGGTGGAGCTGAAAAGCTGTCAGCATCACAAAGCAAAATATCATTAATTAATTCAAGTTTTACCACATGCCCTGCACAGCGGCCATTCTGGGAGCTAGAAGCAGATAGTATTACTTTGTCAAAGTATGAGGGGTGGGGTGAAACACGTAACGCGGTATTAAAAATACTCAACACACCCGTGTTATATATTCCTTATTTTACGTTCCCTATTGATGATAGGCGTAAATCTGGATTGTTAATGCCTAAAATAGCACCTTCGAGCCGTTATGGCTTAGAGATTGTATTACCTTATTATTGGAATATAGCACCTAATTTTGACGCAACTTTATCACCCCGCTATATGTCAAACCAAGGGGTGCAATTAAACAGTGAATTTCGCTATCTAACAGAGCAACATACCGGCCGACTTGGTATTGAGTTTTTAGAAAAAGATGACTCAGAGCCTCAATTAGACGAGCGATATTTAGTCCACTGGAACCAACAAAGTTACCTCAGTGATAACTGGCGCTTACGTTTTGATATAACTAACGTAAGTGATGATAATTACCTCACTGATCTTACTTCTGAGTATGCAAATGAAACCGGCACGCAGCTCGATAGAACCGCAGTATTAAGTTATTTAGGCGAGCATTGGTTAACAGATATAAAGCTACAAAACTTTGAAGTTCTCGGAGATCATACAGAATCTTACGCCGCATTACCGCAGGTTACTTGGCGAAACCGAGAGGCATACAATGCCCTAGGACTTGATTTTAACTTGCAAGGTGAGTTTAGCTACTTTAGCAATAGCGAACTATTAATTGAAGAAGCTTCACGTTTTCATATAGAACCTAAAGCAAGCTTTAGCATTAACAACACCGCATGGTCGCTCCTAAGCGAAGTAAGCCTTTTACACACGCGTTATGAGCAAAAGGGTGATTTACAAAACACCGTGTATGACTATGATGTTTCAAGGACTATGCCCAAAGTTCGTATTCATGGGCAGCTTAATTTTGAACGTGATACCCAGCTTTTCATACTTAATGGCACGCAAACACTTGAGCCTCAAGTTCAATATCTATATACGCCAGAAAGAAACCAAGAAAATATAGGTTTATTTGATACGACAAAAATGCAGGATGACTTCTATGGTCTATTTCGAGAACAACGCTTTTCTGGTGTAGATAGAATTGCTCAAGCTAACCAAATTACACTTGGTGCAACCACTCGAATATTTGATGAAAGAAATCAAGAGCGTTTTAATTTCAGTGCTGGACAAATTATTTACCTAGAAGATGATGTAAAACCAAGCGCACAAAGTTTTGATAACCAAACAAACTATAATGCCTTGTTTGCAGCCCAAACCATGATACATTGGCACAGGCGTTGGTACTTCTCTGCTGGCATACAGTATGATGCAGACGCAAAAGAACTCATAGAGTCACATACTACGTTGGATTATAAAGGTGATAATAATAAGCTAGTTCAATTGAACCATCGTTATGCAAGCGATGTCTCAGGGTATGAAATAGATCAAGTTGGCTTGTTTAGCAGCTTACCAATTAACGATAATTGGCAGATGGTCGCAAGCTATCACCGAGACTTAACAACCGGACGAAGTGTAGAAGTATTTGCCGGCGTGCGCTATGAAAGTTGCTGCTGGGCAATTCAATTAACAGGTAAAAGACAGATTGAAACCGACTTAAATCGTACCATACACCAAGATGACGCACAGTTTGACTCCAGCATAGGTATAAGTTTTGTACTTAAAGGCTTAGGTGGTAAGTCAAACTACGATATTGAACAAGTACTACAACAAGGCTTGTTCAGCTATCGCCGCCCTTATTTTTTGAATAATTAATAAAATATTAGAACATTATGAATTTTAAAAAGCTGTTATTGGTTGCCCTCGTTGGGCTTAGTATTCATCAAAATGCATTCGCAGAGCGAGTGCAAATTGATAAAGTAGTCGCCACTGTAAATGATGGGGTCATTTTAGAAAGTGAAGTGGATCAAATTATTACACGCGTAAAAGAACAAGCTAAACAACAAAGTACAGAGCTACCATCCGATCAGACCCTGCGTATTCAAGCAGTAGATCGCCTAGTGGATCAAACGCTTATGCTACAGTTAGCTGAACGTATGGGGATGGAAATATCTGATGCGCAGCTTGATCAAACTCTGGCAAACATTGCATCCGAGCAAGCTGGCACCATTGCTGATTTAAGAAAAACAGTTGAAGCCAGCGGCGAGAGTTTTCAAGAATATCGAGAACAAATTCGCAAAGAAATTACCATCAGCCAAGTTAGACGCGCGAATGTCGACCGCCGTGTATACATCAGCCCACGTGAGATAGCGAACTTACAAAAAATATTATCTGAGCAAACAGGCAGTTCTGAAGAATTCGACTTAGGTCATATCTTAGTTAAAATTCCAAGTAAAGCGACACCTGAAGAAATTGAGGATGCAGGCACGCGTGCCAATAAAGTAATCGAATTTTTAAACGAAGGAAAAGAATTTAAACGCATCGCGATTGCATCCTCTAGCGGCCCAAAGGCATTAGAAGGTGGACAACTAGGCTGGATGAGTATAAATGAAATGCCATCACTATTTGCAGAAGCTGTTAAAGGAAAGAAGAAAGGCGACATTATCGGCCCTGTTCGCTCTGGTGCAGGTTTTCATGTATTAAAAATCCAAGACATTCGTGGCCGTAAAGTTGTAGAAACCACTGAAGTACGATCGAGACATATTCTAATCAAGCCATCAATTATTCTTAGTGAAGAAAAAGCCCAGCAAATGCTCTCAGGGTTTGTTAAAGACCTACGAGCCGGCACCGCTGACTTTGCAGAACTAGCCAAAGAGCATTCAGAGGACCCAGGGTCTGCACTTAAAGGTGGTGAGTATGATTGGACTGACCCAACAACTTACGTCCCAGCTTTTACTAAAGCGCTTTCCGCATTAGAAAAAGATGAAATAAGTGAACCATTTAGAAGCAGTTTCGGTTGGCATATTGTTCAACTTCTTGAAAAACGTGTTGCCGATAAAACTGAGCAAGCAAAACTCAACCGTGCACACGGTCTACTGTACAATCGAAAGTTCAAAGAAGAAGCCTTTAAATGGCAAAGTGAAATCAGAGAGCAAGCTCACATCGATGTTTTTGCCACAGAGTAAGTAGATACGTTATGACATTAAGAATTGCGATTACGCCGGGTGAGCCTGCAGGTATTGGTCCTGACTTAGTTATTAAACTTGTACAAAAAAGCTGGCCTGTGCAGCTTGTCGCAGTTGTAGACAAAACAGTTATAGAACAACGTGCCAAAGAGCTTGGGGCGAGTATCACAATGTTAGAGTTTAACGCTGATGATGAGCCCCAACCAGCTCCACCAGGCTGTTTATATTACTTACAAGTAAATAAAGGCGGTGCTGTAACACCTGGCATACTAGACGAAATAAATGGCCTATACGTGTTGGAAACTCTGCGTTTGGCTTCTGAAAAAAACATGGATGGTACTTTCGATGCAGTGGTTACAGGCCCTGTACATAAAGGTATTATCAACCGAGCGGGAATCTCTTTTAGTGGGCACACTGAGTATTTTGCACAACAGTCAGGTACATCAGATGTTGTGATGATGCTTGCAACTGAGGGCCTAAGAGTTGCACTTGTCACAACACATATTCCTCTAGAATATGTGTCTAGAGCCGTAACTAAAGAACGCTTAACTAAGGTTGCCTCAATACTTCATGACGATTTAAAAAATAAGTTTGGAATTGATAAGCCAAGAGTATTGGTTTGTGGCCTGAACCCGCATGCAGGTGAAGACGGCCATTTAGGGAAAGAAGAAATAGATACCATTACACCTACACTGAATACGCTTAACCAACAAGGTATGAACTTTATCGGTCCATTGCCCGCAGATACCTTATTTCAAGCTAAATATTTAGATAATGCCGATGCGGTACTCGCTATGTATCACGATCAAGGCTTACCTGTGTTAAAATATAAAGGATTTGGTAACTCAGTAAACATTACACTGGGATTACCCTTTATTCGCACCTCAGTAGATCACGGTACTGCGCTCGATTTAGCAGCAACTAACGATATTGAGGTGGGTAGTTTTGATTTAGCTATTCGCGAAGCTATAAAGCTCGCCACTGAAAAAGCACAGAGTTCATGACAGACAAAGTACACTTAGGCCACCGTGCCCGTAAACGTTTTGGTCAAAACTTTTTAAACGATGATATGATCATCGATAAAATTGTTACCGCCATAGACCCAAAACCTGCCGATCATTTAGTCGAAATCGGCCCAGGCCTCGGTGCCATTACAGAACCAGTTGTTGATTTAAGTGGTCACCTGACAGTTGTTGAACTAGATAAAGATCTCGCAGAGCGTCTAATTCACCATCCGTTTATGGGACCTAAGCTGACCGTTCATCAAGGCGATGCCATGAAGTTCGATTTTTCTAGCTTAATTAAAGGTGATGAAAAGCTTAAAATCTTCGGTAATTTACCTTACAACGTCTCTACACCGCTGCTGTTTCACTTATTTGAATTTGCAGACAATGTAGAGCACATGCATTTTATGCTGCAAAAAGAAGTCGTAAAACGCATGGTTGCAAGCCCTGACTCTAAAGCTTTTGGTCGCTTAAGCGTCATGACTCAGTATTATTGTAATGCAATGCCGGTGATTGATGTACCACCAGAGTGTTTTAAGCCTGCACCAAAAGTAGACTCTGCTGTTATTCGCTTAATCCCAAAAAAGCCGGAGCAACGCAGTGCTAAAAGCACTAAAATTTTAAACACAGTTTGTTTAGAAGCCTTTAATCAACGCCGCAAAACGTTACGTAATAGTTTATCTAATTTACTAACAAGCGATGAAATGGCACAATTGGGCATAGATGCCTCTAAACGCGCTGAAAACCTATCCCTTGCACAATTTATAGATATAGCTAATTGGATTTATGACAACAAGCAGTAATATTGGCTCACCGATTAAAGTTTCTGTAGAAACTTTTTATGTAGAAGCCCAGTCACAGCCTGAAAAAGACAAATTTGTATTTGCCTATACAATCACTATCAAAAATCATAGTTTGTGTAGTGCCAAGCTTTATAGTCGGTATTGGTTAATTACTGATGCAAATGGTAAAGAAACAGAAGTAGAAGGTGAAGGCGTTGTTGGAGAAACACCAACCATTGGCCCTGGCGAAAGCTATAAATACACCAGTGGCGCAGTACTGGACACCCCTATTGGCACCATGCAAGGCCATTACGTTATGCGTAACGAATTTGGCAGTGAATTTGAAGCCCCGGTTGCCGTATTTCGCTTAGCCTGTCCAAACATTTTACACTAGCTTTATTATGGCTCAATATGCAATTGGAGATCTACAAGGCTGCTATAAACCATTTATGCAGCTTTTAGATATTGTAGATTTCAACCCAAGCCAAGATCACCTCTATCTAGTAGGAGATATTGTTGCACGAGGGCCTGATTCACAAGCTTGTTTAGACTTTTTGTGCGTTAACCAAAGTGCCATTACCATTACACTAGGCAATCACGATCTGCACTTTTTGGCCTGTGCGTACCTAAGCAAAGCCCCCAATGCTAAAGACAGATTAGAAGGCGTATTTGCCAGTAAAAAATTGCCACAATATATATCAATGTTACAAAGCCAGCCATTAGCTATTTTTTTACCAAAGCTTGATACATTTATATCTCATGCAGGAATACATCCTAGTTGGAGTATTCAGCAAGCTTTACAACTTGCTGACTTTGCAAAACAATGCTATCAATCAAAAAATAGCATGAACTTTTTTGCAAACATGTATGGCCAATGTCCCAATGGTAAATTAAACGATCTAAGTCAGTTTGATAAATTCAAAACCATTGTCAATGTGTTTACACGTATGCGCTTTGTCGACAAAGATAATCAATTGGATCTCAGGCATAAAGGCCCTGCTGAGTCATCTGATAGCTTAAAACCTTGGTTTGCAGATAAACGCTTTGCGCAAGATACAACTCGCTATGTTTTTGGACATTGGGCAGCCCTTGAAGGGAAAACTAACTTAAAAAATGTGATTGCTTTAGATACTGGATGTGTGTGGGGTGGCCCGATGACATTAATGGATTTAACATCAGGTGAGCATTTTTCATGCAAATGAGGTAAGCTTATCTGGTTTTACTGAATTTTTTAAACGTATCTGCTATAAAATACTTAACTTATCCTTAATATGACCGATAAGTTATTCAATCCTATTAGTAAATTTATGGAACCTGTATGAACTTGACTGTTAGCCAAAGAATTTGGGGTGGTTTTATTTTTATCACTCTTTTACTGCTGTTAATTGGCGGAAACTCGTTGCTACGGATTGCAAATATCGATAGCTCGACACAACAGGTCAATCGACTATCTCTGCCCGCGCTAGATAAAAGCTCAGAACTGCAAGTTGAATTTTCATTGATGAGCAAAATGGCACAAGGCACTTTTTATGCGCAAACACCTGCTGAGCTAAATAATTTAAAAACCCAGTTTGATAAAAGACAAAGAGCGTTTGAAAAAACCTACTCTCAATTAAAGCAAGTTGTACAAGATAGTCCTAAATTGGCTAACAATGCACGCGATGTTGGGAAAACCTTTGCCACTTTTTCTAAATCTGTCGCAAGCTTAAAAAAAGATAAGGCGCTTGAACTTGAGCTGCGTAAAACGCTTAAATCACAATTAGAAGAAATAGAGATAAGTGCTGAAGATGCCACCACGGTGGTTTTGGATATTATTGACCTAGATGAGTTAAAAGAGCAAAGTACACGCGCTTACCAAGCTGCAACTAGTATGGAAAATAACTTTTCATCTATGGTAACTAATAGTACTGACATGCTAACGATTACTAACTTGAACACACTCTCTATCGTTAAAAAAGATCAAGAATATTTAATTGGTGAGCTTGCACGTAATATGGACCTAATGAAAGGCCCAGTACTAGCGCTAGATGCTGATTTGTTTGCTGATTTAGAGTCGTACTATGGCGCCCTTGAAAAGCAAGTGACAGGTAATCAAAGCTTATTTGAAAACAAAAAGCGATTGATTAATGCCATCGACATGACTCGCAAGGAATTACAAGACTCTGAGCAAACTACCCAAGCTGCTTTAAAACAGCTTGATGAGCTACTAGACGAAGCAAGTAAAGTTGCATTCAATTTGCAACAAGACGTGCGACAAGATGTGAATGCGGCAAATCTATGGACTTGGGTTGGCATGATAGTCGCAACCTTAATCGCCATTGTTGTGGCCTATATTACAGTCAACTTAATTACCAAGCCTCTATCTGAAGTCAATCGAGTTTTAACTATTGTTGCCGGTGGTGACATGACTCAGAAGTTAGATGACTCTGCTCGGGATGAGTTTGGTGAGTTATCTCGTAGCTGTAATACCTTGATTAGTAGCTTACGTGAGCTAATTACAGGCATCGTCTCTCGCTCCACACAGCTTGCTGCAGCATCTGAAGAAACATCAACCATTACCAATGAGTCAAGCCAAGCGATTCGTAACCAACAGGCGCAAGTTGAACAAGCTGCTACTGCAACAACCGAAATGAGTAGTACCTCGCACGGTGTGAGTAACAGCGCACATCAAGCATTGCTTGAGATAAAAAATGCGGATAAAGAAGCTGAAAGAGTTAAAGGTATTTCTTACGATAATAAACATACCATTGAACAACTTGCAAAAGAGGTAGATGAAGCCTCAGGCGTTATCAATAAGCTCCATCAAGACAGTGCATCTATTGGTGGTATCTTAGATGTGATCCGTGGTATTGCTGAACAAACGAACTTGCTAGCGCTCAATGCAGCGATTGAAGCAGCCCGAGCTGGTGAACAAGGTCGTGGTTTTGCTGTCGTTGCAGATGAAGTTCGCTCATTAGCAAGCAAAACGCAAGAGTCTACCCAAGAAATTCAGTCTATGATTGAATCACTCCAAGCGGGTGCCGAAGAAGCAGTTAGAGCCATGTCTAAAGGTAAACAACAAGCGGAATCTTGTGTAGAGAAAAGCGACCTTGCAAACGATGCGCTAAACTCAATTACGCAAGCAGTATCACAAGCGCATGATGTGAGTGAAGAGATATCCAATGCAGCCAACGAGCAGCAACAAGTTGCACAAGAGATCAGTGAGCGTCTTGAGTCTATTGTATCTATTGCCGAGCAAACAGCTGAAGGTGCCAGTCAAACGTCAATTTCAAGTAGTGAAGTGGCAAAGCTGGCAGAAGAGCTACGTCAATCGGTTGAGCAATTTAAAGTTTAGACTGGTAAAATTTATCGGATTCTTGATAAGCGCCTTAATGGCGCTTTTTTAGTGCAGTTACTATAAGCTAACCCCTGCTCTGGATAAGCGAATTTGCCCAATAAATAATTTGAGTTATACCACACATAGTATTAAACGCAGCTTATGAGTCATAAAGTTCGCTTGAATATTCAATGCTTAATAAAACTGGTATTAGTGCAAACTGCAACTTTAATCTTTAGCAAATCTTGAGTATAAAAAAACCCGCCGAAGCGGGTTTTTACATCATTGTTTATGTCTAACAAGCTACTGTATTCAGTAGAGTGCGATTAAAACAAGCTGTTTGCTTTCGCTACAACGTTTTCAACTGTAAAACCAAAGTGCGCAAATAGCTCATTGGCTGGTGCTGATTCCCCAAAAGTGCTCATACCAACCACGGCGCCATTTAAGCCTACGTACTTGTACCAGTAATCTGCAATGCCTGCTTCAACTGCAACACGACGAGATACTGCACTTGGCAGTACACTTTCTTTGTATTGTGCAGATTGAGCATCAAATACATCAGTTGATGGCATAGACACAACGCGTACCTTTTTACCTGACTCGCGTAACACCTTGGCAGCATCAACCGTCAATTGAACTTCTGAGCCAGTAGCAATAAGAATAAGCTCAGGGTTTCCGTCACAACTTAGTACGTAACCGCCTTGCTTAATTGCTTGAACTTGCTGCTCATCACGTGCTTGCTGCTCTAAGCCTTGACGAGTAAAGATAAGCGACGTTGGCCCATCTTTACGCTCAATCGCTTGCTGCCATGCAACAGCTGATTCAACTTGGTCGCACGGACGCCAGTTTACTAAATTTGGTGTTAGACGCATGCTGGCAATTTGCTCTACTGGTTGGTGCGTTGGCCCATCTTCCCCCAAACCAATTGAGTCATGTGTATATACAAAAATGCTTGGCTGCTTCATCAGTGCTGCCATACGAACTGCATTGCGTGCATATTCCATAAACATTAGGAATGTTGCACCATAAGGCACAAACCCTTTATGCAGTGCAATACCATTCATAATGGCAGACATACCAAACTCACGTACACCGTAAAAAATATAGTTACCTGAGGCATCGTCTGCAGTTAGGCCTTTTGACTGATCCCATAATGTTAAATTAGAACCTGCTAAATCTGCAGAGCCACCCATAAATTCAGGTAAAATAGGGCCAAATGCATTGAGTGCATTTTGCGATGCTTTACGTGTTGCAGGGTTCGCTGGATTAGCTTGCAATTGCGCAATATACCCTTGCGTATGCTCCTGCCAATTTGCTGGCAAGTCACCTTTCATTCGACGTTCAAATTCAGCGGCTAGTTCTGGATACTCAAGCTGATATTCTGTGAATTTAATTGTCCACTCGCTTTGCTGTTGCTGACCACGCGCTGTGGCGTTCCACTTGGCATAAATATCTTCAGGAACTTCAAACGCACCATGCGTCCAACCTAGAAACTCACGCGACGCTTTAATTTCATCATCACCCAATGGCGCACCATGACAATCATGACTACCAGATTTATTTGGAGAGCCATAGCCAATCACCGTTTTACAACAAATTAATGTTGGCTTATCTGACTCAGCACGCGCCGCTTCGATAGCAGCAGTAATTGCATCACTATCGTGACCATCTACACCAGCAATAACGTGCCATCCATAAGCTTCAAAACGCTTTGGTGTATCATCGCTAAACCAACCTTCTACTTCGCCATCAATAGATATGCCGTTATCATCCCAGAACGCGATGAGCTTGCCTAAGCCTAGCGTACCTGCCAACGAACATGCTTCATGCGAAATCCCTTCCATCAAACAACCATCACCTAAAAAGGTATAGGTGTAATGATCTACAATATCATGCTCACCACGATTAAATTGGGCTGCGAGCGATTTTTCGGCAATAGCCATACCAACTGCGTTAGTTATGCCTTGGCCTAGTGGACCAGTTGTTGTTTCAATACCTGGCGCATAACCGTATTCTGGGTGACCTGGTGTTTTTGAGTGCATTTGACGAAAGTTTTTCAAATCATCAATCGATAACTCATAACCGCTTAAATGTAACAAAGAATAAATCAGCATTGAACCATGCCCATTTGACAATACAAAGCGGTCTCTGTCAGCCCATTGTGGATTACTTGGATTATGCTTTAGATAATCGCGCCAGAGCACCTCTGCGATATCCGCCATACCCATAGGGGCACCAGGGTGACCAGATTTGGCCTTTTGAACCGCATCCATTGACAGAACACGGATTGCATTTGCAAGTTCTTTGCGAGATGGCATGAATTCTCCTACCTTTAAAATTTATTTGTGCGCGGGTCTTGAAAGTGCCCATTCTTACTTATTTTCACTCTAAACTGCAATGGTAATTCCAATAAAACGTGGTTCAAAGCCCAGTTTTTAAAGCCTTGTGAAACGATTGAACCGTTTTAGACGTCTAGGCGTAAAAAAGCTATTAATATGCTACACTTTTAGTTAAAATACTTCCCTTAATTCTTTAGCGCTATCCCCGTAGTTTGTGAAGCGCAATATTTGTGAGCATAAATACAATGGCAAAACATTTATTTACTTCTGAGTCTGTTTCTGAAGGTCATCCGGATAAAATCGCCGATCAAATTTCTGATGCGGTACTTGATGCAATTTTAGAGCAAGATCCAAAAGCACGTGTTGCGTGTGAAACTTACGTTAAAACCGGTATGGTTATGGTCGGTGGTGAAGTAACCACAAGTGCTTGGGTAGATATTGAAGAGCTAACACGTAAAACTGTACGTGAAATTGGTTACACACATTCAGATATGGGCTTTGATGCCGATTCATGTGCAATTTTAAACACCATTGGGAAACAATCACCTGATATTAACCAAGGTGTTGACCGTGCTCGCGCTGAAGAGCAAGGTGCTGGTGACCAAGGTCTAATGTTTGGTTATGCATGTAATGAAACTGACGTGCTAATGCCTGCACCCATTACTTACTCACATCGCCTAGTCCAACGCCAAGCGCAAGTACGCAAAAGTGGCGAGCTAAGCTGGTTACGCCCTGATGCTAAATCGCAGGTAACTTTTGCCTACGAAAATGGTAAAGCGGTGGGTATCGATGCTGTTGTATTATCAACTCAACACTGTGATTCAATTTCTCAAGATGATTTGGTTGAAGCAGTAATGGAAACCATTATCAAGCCGGTTCTTCCTGCTGAGCTTATCACTCAAGCAACCAAGTTTTTCATTAACCCGACTGGCCGCTTTGTTATCGGTGGTCCAATGGGTGACTGTGGCCTAACTGGCCGTAAAATTATTGTTGACACCTACGGTGGCATGGCTCGACACGGTGGTGGGGCATTCTCTGGTAAAGATCCATCTAAAGTAGACCGTTCAGCGGCATATGCAGCACGTTATGTTGCTAAAAATATCGTTGCAGCTGGGCTTGCAGATAAGTGTGAAATACAAGTTTCTTATGCAATCGGTGTTGCTGAGCCAACATCTATCAGCGTTGAAACATTTGGCACAGGTAAATTAGAGGAAGCACGCTTAATTGAAATCATCCGTGAGCACTTTGACTTACGCCCATATGGCATTTTAACTATGCTTGACCTTGAGCGTCCTATTTATCAACCAACGGCTGCATACGGCCACTTTGGTCGCGATGAATTCCCATGGGAAAAAACAGACAAAGCTGACGCATTAAAAGCATCTGCTGGCTTGTAAACGTCAAGCTCTGAAATAAAACAGGTGCATTAAGCGCCTTTTTTATTTCCTATTATTACTGACTGTTTGTTGTTCTAACATATTCACTTGGCGACATACCATACCAACGTTTTACAGCCCGGTTAAGTGATGCCTGCTCTGCATAACCCAATCTTTCACTTAGAGCTTGTTTGCTTAGTACATGGCAAAATTGCGTAAAGCGCCTTTTGCGCTCTTGCTCTATTAATTGCGAAAAACTTAAATTATGAGATTTTAATTGTCGTTGCAATGTACGGGGTGACGTTGCTAAGACTTTAGCTAGGCGCAATAAAGACATATCATGCAAATCGCAACTATGTAATATGGGTTGTAATTGCCCTAACCAGTTCGAGGGGCTCTCATACGTACGCTGAAGATCTTGAATCGCGGGATATAAGTTAGCACTTACAAATTCATTTTTCGTTAATATAGGATGATTTAGCAACTCAGCGTCAAAGTAAATCCCATTACCAGTTGCTTTACCTTTTACCTCACAACTAAACCATGTTGTTAATCGCTGTAGTTCAGGCTCGCTGACATTCACATTAAGCTCGATACAGTCCGCACAAAGCGGTTTACCAGTAATATGCCTAACCATAGCAATCCACGCCGTCATATTACGTAAAATAGCATGCTGGTTATTTTCATAAGGTTGCCAAGTAATACAAGCGATATTGTTCGCGATACTAAATTGACAACCCCCAATATCAGCCACTGTTTTGTCAAAAGCCAGTAAAGCGTCTAATGCTTCTTGCAAAGTACTTGAAGATTCAACTAAATATCCAAGCAGACCATATTGAGCACTGGTGATTTGCTTACCCAGCTCGAACCCCCAAAGAGGGTCTTTTTTTGCTTCTGCACCACGTTCAAGAGCAGAAAAGTATTGCTGCATCGGGATCCGGGTTAAGTGTAAACACTCTGATGGCAAATAATCGGCCAACACTTGGCAATACTGACGACAAACATCAAACATAATGGCGTGAAAAGACAAAAATATGACTCATAAAGTCAAGTATGCCTCGCTATACAACGATATGCTAGCACTACTATTTACTCATTAGCATTGTTTATGCGCTTACTTGATATCCTAATTTTACTGCCAAAATCGAGTCATTTTACCTTAGAGGCTCTCACCGACTGCTCAGTACTAACGCGCATATTTAAGGGGGAATTTACTCCGCTGCCTGCAGAAAATGGCTTACCACGAAGGCATGTCACCCTACACGGTCACAACTTTGTTGAAGTGATTACACATCAAAGTCCTCAGCGTTTATGCTATCAAATACAAGGCCAAGGGCCCGTTAAACAACACCATGGTGAAATTTCACTTATTTACACCTGCGCAAATTTACAGATCAGATATCAAATTTTTGGTTTCAGTAACACTTGGCTGCCAACTTGGCTGCTTAAATTAGTCATATTTGTCGACTTCAACCTTGCAGCCAGACGACTAAGGAAGCTGTACCATGAATGCTGAGTTTATCTTACTCGCATTAAGTCCATTATTTGCTGTCGCTATCTTGATTGAATATCGCAAAGCCAAAGACCGCTATACGTTTAAAGAGTTTGTACTTAATGCTGGCCTAGCGTTCTCGCATCAAACAACTGATTTACTCGCGTTATTACTACTATTGCCCTTATTTGAGTGGCTATATAATAATTACGCGATATTTAACTTTGAGTTAAACGTATGGAGCATCATTTTAGCGTTTATTCTTCAAGACTTTTTATACTATTGGTTTCATCGTGCCAGCCATTACTGTAATTGGCTTTGGTGTGCACATATCGTGCATCACAGTTCGTTAAATATGAACTTCTCTACGGCTATGCGACAAAGCTTATTTTACCCTTTAGTGGGCATGTGGCTATTTTGGCTACCTTTAGTGGTTTTAGGCTACCCACCCAAACTGGTATTTACGATTGTTGCACTTAACCTTGCTTATCAATTTTTTGTTCATACAGAGCTAGCACCACAGCTTAAATACTTTGGTATGCTATTTAACACGCCTGAACACCATTGTTTACACCATGCTACAAACGAGCCCTACATTGATAAGAATTTTGCTGGCATACTCATTATTTGGGATAAACTCTTTGGCACCTTCGCTGAACCGGTGCCATCGGAGCAGCCAATATATGGTGTTACCGAGCGAACTTATACCATCTCGTTTTATGACGTATTGATCACACCATGGGAAGTTTTGTATAAAAACTTAAAAGCGCAGCCTACATGGTATAAAAAGCTAACAATACTACTCGGTAAACCAACTAAACTGAAACAATAATAGCCGCATAATTTTTACTATGCGGCCATGACAATTTAGATAATGGTTTTTCTGGTACGAAGATGATTATAATCATCCTTGATATAGGTTTTTTTTATCTTAACCAATCGATTATAGCTTTGCTGGAAATAAACAGGAGTCGGAATCGAGGCATCTTTAAAGCTAATAAATGCGCCATATGCCCCTTGTATTTCAGCACTTCGACTAGCCGATATCCAATCCATCGCTCGGTTAGTATCTACATACACTGGATTATTTTGTAACTCTAACTTATTTTTTATCTCTTCATTCCACCAAGTTTGATATTGAATGGTATACAGACTCTTCTGATAAGGAAATGAGACACCCAACGCGGTTTCACTTTCTTTTAAGTTATGGTAATAATCACCAACAATAGCGCCTAAGGTCACATAGCTAAACAGTCCTAAACTCGCACTTTCTTGTTGAATAAGAGGAGATGTTAAGGTATCTAACAATTGCTCATAACCGGCCTCGCTTAAGCCATCTTCTTCAACTAACTTAGAAGTGATTTTATGTGGTGCGGGTGCATCATAGTCAGGCTTAAATGCCTGTTTTTGCATCTGTAAAAGGGAGTGTAATGGCACATTTTGATCTGCAATGCTTTCTCTTGCCCAATTACTGAGTAAAGCGTGGTCATAATGATATTTTTGGCCTGACGCCATGCCTGCTGCTTGCTTAACCTTTCCACCCACTTTTGTGCAGGTAATTGTTGGCTTAGGGGTATTTTTACCGATATTACCAAACGTATCATCAATGTACTGCTTCATGCCTTTTTCAGTACCTTGCCAATACCCATACATTGTGCAGGGGTGATATAATTTTTGGTAATCCTCTTTAGTATTTTTATCTTCTTTAGCAATCGCATTAACTTTCAAGTTTGTACCCAACAAATCGGCAGTACATTTTGACTCTATCGATGCCTCCCACGCCTTTAACACTTCAATCGTTGGACGTTGCTTTTGCGGCACATATTCATCTGAGGCATTTTTTTCTAATTGATTCCAACTTACTTCAAAACGGTGTATTTCATCAGGCAGTTCAAACGTTTTTACTCTTAATTCAGTAATAATCCCCCAACTCATACCGCCGCCACCTCTAAGCGCCCATAAAATTTCACTTTCGGGTGTCTCTTTACCATTATTTTCACTGCGATTATCGTATACTTCAAGCACTTCGCCATTACCAAGCACCACAGTAGCACCAACCAAGTATTCACAACACATTCCGTATTTACGAGTCCATGGTCCCCAACCACCGCCTTGAATAAACCCAGTGAGTCCCACGGTTGCACAAGTACCATGCGCTATCATACGACCTTGTTCAGCAAGTTTTGGCGTAAGCTGGTAAAAGCGATATCCGGCACCAATGCAGGCGACCTCTGAAGAGTCATCGTAACTAAAATGCTTAATACGGCTGGTATCAATTAAAATAGTATGGTTACCGCTGCACTCCCCTTCATGATCATGGCCACCAGAGCGCACCCGAATAGGCAAATTATATTTTATGGCAAGTTTATAAATTAACTGTACTTCTAACGTTGACTCGCATAATGCAATGGTAAACGGCTGCTGACCAAATCGCGTATTAAATATCATCGCTTCAGTTTGATAATTATTGAGCCCCGGAACATCGCTTAAACCATTACTCGTTTGGCTCAATAATCGTGCTTTGCAAAAACCACTTTCTAATGCGGCTTGATAGAACAATTTAAAATTATTGAATGTATCTGCAAATACAGCCTGCACTTCTCGGCGTTGATTATGCGGGTCTGGCGTATTCTGTGAAGCTCTTTGAGTCAATTGTTCTGTTAAACCAACGACCACATCACTTATTTGTGCTTGTTCACTTTGCATACTTATGTTTCCTTATATGATATCTATAATTGCATGTAAGCTTCCTAAGTATTATCGCTTTTCACTAAATATCATATTACAAAGCGTTACAACGCTTGGCTAACAAAAGTCATTACACTCGCTTGCTATTGATTAAGTACACAGCAGCAAGAGCAAGTAGTCCACCAAAACCAACAGGCAAAGAGAGGGGTTCAGAAAAGTACCATGCTGATAAGCCCATAGCCGATGCTGGTACCACAAAAATGAATGAGCTTGAACGACTAGCGCCTAGTTGCTGATTAGCCAAAAAGTACACACTGGTAGCAACACTCACCACCACCACAGATAAAAATAACATATGCTGCCAGTAAAAGGCTGAATACTGGCTCATCGTACTCAAAGGCGAGTGCTCATAGGCAATTCCATAGCTCACTACACTTGCACAGGCATACATCAAAGTGCTAAATAGCAAAAAATCTGCAAATCGCGTACCCTGCTGACTGACTAGCGCTAAAAATGCCCACGTCAACGCCGCCATAATAAAAAATGCATTACCTGTTGCTAGCAATTGATCATAATCAAAACGCCAAACTTCAATCATGAACAAGCCACCCGTTAAACCTAGAGCAAGGCCCACGGCTTGCAAAAATGCTATTTTTTGCCTAAAAATCAACGTGGTCAATAAAAATGTAAACACTGGGTTGGTAGTTGTGACCAACATGCCGCCTTTTCCAGGCAAACCATCATGCAAACCTAAAAAAAACAGCTGATTGTAAAGCGCTAAAAGAATGCCTGCAGGTATTGACCACAATAAAGCCTTACGAGAAAAGCGCAGCTTAACGAGCTTAAAGCGATGGACTAACCAAAGAATTGGCAGCATGCCAATCGTTGCGATTGCTAATCGATAAAATACAGTAACAGACGCAGGGGCCAAATCGGCAATCAGTTTGCCCGAAATCCAACTCGCCCCCCAAAGCAGCATAGCTAAAATAAGCATAAGAATTAATGGAGATTCATTGGTACTTTCGGCTTGGGCATAGGTGGTCATAACGGTCCTTGATTATCACAACGAATAGACACCATTAGTAATGGTGTGGCGCGGTTAAGCGTAAAAGAGAGCTGCAATATAACCAAATTATTGCAGCTAGACAAATTGTTTTACCTCATTTCATATTAACTAAAATCACCACAATCCCCAGCGATAAAATAGCTCGCAGAATCATGATATTTTGGGTTTTGAAGCACAGCTTTTAGCGCTTTAAAGCTGCTACGAATATTTTTCAAGGCAGTACTATTAACTAACCAATGAGGTAGTGAGCCATTTGGGTTTGCATAAATTTGGTGTTTCACCTTCAGCTCCGTTGGCGTTTGCATTAGCAACCAAAAACCCTTAACTGGAGATATACGTAACGCGTTACTTTTTGGAACGTGGTATCTTTGTGTACTCACAATATCTAACCGATATTGCATTTCACTCAGTTGCGATAAGCAAGAATGGGTGAGCATATCTCTATCACGAACAGGCCAAGGTGAATCAAAATAAGTGTAAACTATTGCTTGTGCCGATGTAGGGCGGGCAATAGCTTCGACAGAGCGACTACGACTAAGCCATTTTGGCGCATTATCGGTATCATCCAGAACATTAAGCAATGCATTCACGGTTACTCCGTGAAAGCGTGCATTTACTTCTATATAGTTAATACCACTTTCATGCGTTAAAAACGAAATCTCTAAATCAGAAGTTTTGTGCCATGTTTGCCACTGTGATGCAAAACATGGCGATAAACTTAGTGCTGTTAGCGCAATAACAAAAAACCTGAACGCAACATTTAACGCCAATAGGGGAAGCCTTTAAAAGAAACGCTACGACTTTGCTCCATCGCGCCAACTAAAAAGTCAGCTTTTTTCTCAAGCCACCTTTGAATCTCAGCCAAAGCCTCGGTATTTTGTCCTTGGCATAATTGCGTCAAATAAGAAAGCGTACCTAGTTCATAAATACCATAAACAATATCAACCCAGGGTGTTCTAAACTCTTGTCTTGACTCTTTATCGTAAAGCTCACCAAGACAGTTACCGTTTAGTAAGGTATTTTCAAGTCTAGATCGTAAATGCAAGTAATGTTCTTTTGTGAGTACTTTGCCTTCGGGTAATAACTCGTGTAGCTCCTCCCAATCTCTATCAAACATAGAACGAGCAACATCACTCAAAGGCATTTGAGCAGCATTTAATGACCCTTGATCCCAATTTTGTCGCCAGCCTTTATCAACCAACCAGCGTGTTAATGCCAAAATAAGTCGGTTATAACGAGCACAATGGAACAAATCTTCTATATCGGTTGATGTAGGCTGAACATCTTTCAAATCATCTATGACATGCGCAAGTTCAGGTGCATTATTTATTTTTTTATAATAAGCGTGGCGTTTTGAGGTATATGTTTTCAAATGAATAGCATTTTCAACCCACTCTAACTCACTCAGTAACCACTTTAATTCACCACGTAAATGCTCAGTTGAAGATTTATCAACTATCCCAGAAAATAATCTGAAGCTATGACGAATAAGAGTGATACCATCAATAACGCGTTTAAGTGTTTTCAAGCTAGGCTTATCAAAATAGCATTGCTCGTGTTTTTGTACGAATTGGATACCATAATTGATGGCCGCGGCAAAAGCTTGCTCTTGTGTCACGTCTGATTGTAATGGCACAAAACCAATAACTTTATTCGGTTTTAGCGGTTTGTCATCTGCAAGTCGGTACCCTCTTGCGGCCTTAGAATATAAGCCTAAGCGCATACCTGACAAATTGATAAGATGATCGGCTAACAAAAACAAATCACTGCGCTGCCCTTCTACCAGCTCAATCTCTAATTCAGAAATCGCTTCAACTTGGCCCTGTGCAACAACTTCGCCTTTATCTAAAACGACTTCAATTTTACTACCTTGCTCTGTTTCAATTAACCAAGTACGGCGAATGAAATTGGTACTGAAGATCGGGAATAGGTTGTCGTTAATTGCATCTACTTGCATGCCATGAGGCCAAATGCTTGGGTCAAATGCTAATAAGTTCGGCCGACCTGACTCAAGTGGTAGATTAAATTCTGGACGTTGATGCAGCCCACCAACAACCTCTCCCGCTAACTTTATAGTTTGTTCGCATATATCGTCACAGCACCTTGTACGCAAACCAATATCTAGTGCACGGAGTTCTCGACTGGGAGTATCAAAATAGGCATTTTTTAGGTTTTTAGCAGGTTTATTAATGACTGTTTTTGCAAACTGCGTAATGAGTCCTGGGATCAGAGGAAATTCATTGTCTGAAAGTAAAAACTTCAGTTCTATTTCAGTGTCCATTTGGGTAAGTTATTACCTATATAGTTATCGAACGCTCAAAATATACAATGATAAGTCGCTTTGCAAATTTTTTACTATTAAGAGCAGCTAAGTTTCACCACCGACTTGCTATTGTGATGTTAAATCCATACTATTTCTACAAACTATCAAAAACTTGGGTCACCCTAATGTTAAACAGAATTGTTTTGCCAACCCTGCTTGTTTTATGCTCACATTTTAGTGTTGCACAAACAGATGATGAACAGGTTTTAGCGCAAGCAGCCGCGTCAACTGAACAATCCGCCAATATAGGCTATATTGTTGATAATCTTTTCATCTATATGCATTCTGGCCCAGGTAAAAACTATCGAATTTTAGGCTCAGTGGATGCTGGAACCCCAGTAACAATCACCTCTGAAATACAAGAAGAGTTCATTCAAATCCTTGATGACAAAGGCAGAGAAACATGGGTAGAAGCCAAATTTGTATCTACTCAACCGGGTCTAAAACAACAACTTCAACAAGCGAATGAAACACTAAAAAACAGCCAAATTGAAGTCGATACACTGCGTGATGAACTCCCATTACTACAACAAGCAAACAATGATTTACTCGCGGACAATCAACGCTTGCAACAAAGCATTGATGAATTACAAACGAGTCTCAATGAACAACGTCAAGCCAGCACGACCAAAAAACAAAAAGAGCAACATCTTATGCTCACCTACGGTGGTGCTATTGCACTTGCTGGGTTATTGTTTGGAGTAATACTGACATTATTGCTGTCACGTCGTAAGCGTTATGATGGTTGGTAATATTACGAGTAAAAAAGGTCGCAAATGCGGCCTTTTTTACTAGAGGTTTAACACCTCAACTCCCATATCTGATTTAATATGCTCTATTACCATATAAGTATGATTTGTACCAACACCGGGGATCTCAACAATCTGCCCTAACACCTCCCGATACTGACGCATATCTTGCACGCGAATTTTCAATAAATAATCAAACCCCCCTGCGACCATATCGCATGACACCACATTTGGCAGCGACAAAATATGTTGCTTAAAAGTATCAAATACCGACTCTGTAGAGCTTTTCAGGGTGATTTCAATATGAGCTACAAGGTGTTGACCAAGTTTCATAGGATTAAGGCGCGCAGTATAGCCCTCAATGTATCCTTCAGATTCTAACTTTTTGACTCTGTCTAAGCAGGGACTAGGACTTAAATTTACCGCTTTAGCTAAATTTACATTCGAGATCCGGCCTTGCTTTTGTAAGACATCCAAAATAGCTAAATCAATGCGATCAAGTACGCGTGTTTTGATTGAAGTAGTCATTCAGCATTTTATTCTGTGAGAATTAATAATCTCCCGCTAATTTACCGTAATCAGAAAAAATAAGACAGCATATACTGGTGTAATTTGGATAGAATGCTCGCGAAAATTGATAAAAAACGCGATGCGTGATGATGGTATTTTGTACACCTAAATCATTGTGATATGGTGGGCTCAACACGCAGTATTAAACTTGTCGTAATTAAATCTCTGCATTAAATGCTATAGGTGCGGGCACTAATTACATGTACTTTTGACTCTACTTTACTTGAAGGTTGCTTATGCTTTATAACGGCGATTTGACAACTAACTGTCCTATCAGACAAAAAATCCGTGACTTCTACCGAATTGATGAAAATGAAGTTATCGATCATATTTTGCCGCTTGCTGAGGTAGGCGTTACAGCTCGAAGTCGGGCATGGGAACGTGCGCGTCAATTGGTTTTAAATATTCGTAAAGACCAAGACAGCCAAAATGGCGTAGACGCCTTATTAAACGAGTTCTCGCTTTCCACAGAAGAAGGCGTTGTACTGATGTGCTTGGCCGAAGCATTATTACGTGTGCCAGATAAAGCAACACAAGACAATCTAATCCGCGATAAGTTAGCCAACGGTGACTGGAGCTCGCATTTGGGCAGCAGTGATTCATTATTCGTTAATGCCTCTAGTTGGGGTTTGTTAGTTACCGGTAAAATGGTGAACTACACAGATAAAAATAAAGACCAACAATTTGGGGTTTTGAAAAAAACCATTGGTCGTTTAGGCGAGCCGGTGATCCGCAAGTCTGTCAATTTTGCAATGAAGATCATGGGTAAACAATTCGTGATGGGCCAAAATATTGATGAGGCTATCGAGCGTGCAGCCGACAAAGAACAAAAAGGCTATGTATATTCGTATGACATGCTAGGTGAAGGCGCTCGGACCATGGCCGATGCAGAGCGTTATTATAATAGTTATATGACTGCTATCCATGCGATAGGTAAAGCAGCTAATGGTCGTGGCCCGATTAAAAGCCCTGGCATTTCAGTTAAATTATCTGCAATTCACCCACGCTACGAATTTAGCCACAGTGAACGCGTGATGGAAGAAATTGTTCCTAAGCTCAAAGAACTCGCTTTGGCGGCTAAAAAATACGACATCGGTTTCACAGTTGATGCTGAGGAGGCCGACCGTTTAGATATCTCTTTGGATGTGATTGAAGCAGTATTCTCTGATGAAGAGTTTGGTGATTGGCAAGGTTTTGGTTTAGCAGTTCAAGCTTATCAAAAACGCGCTATTTTTGTTGTTGAGTGGGTCGCGGATCTTGCCCGTCGCGTTGGCCGTCGTTTAATGGTGCGTCTAGTTAAAGGCGCTTACTGGGATACAGAAATTAAAACCACACAACAAGATGGTTTAAACCACTTCCCTGTATTTACTCGCAAAGCAACCACAGACGTGTCTTATAAAGCCTGTGCAATTAAGCTACTTGAAGCGCGAGATGTACTCTTCCCACAGTTTGCAACACACAACGCCTATACAGCAGCGACTATTTTAGAAGTCGCAAAAGGTGATAACAAAGGTTTTGAATTTCAACGTTTACACGGCATGGGAGAAACCCTGTTTGATCAAATTGTTGAAAACAATAAAGTACAATGCCGTGTATATGCGCCTGTTGGCCAACACGAAGACCTACTTGCTTATTTAGTTCGTCGCTTATTAGAAAACGGTGCCAATTCTTCATTTGTTAACGCTATTGTTGATACCTCAAAACCTGTTGAGTCACTATTACCCGACCCAGTTGAAACGCTGCAAGGGTTACGTAACAAGTTTAATAAACAAATTAAATTACCAATTGAGCTATACGGTGACGAGCGCCATAACTCTAAAGGGATGGACTTAACCGATATTAACGTGCTAACACCATTTAAAGAGAACTTAGACTCGTGGTTTGATGAACACTTAATTGCACAAAGCGCAGTACAAGAAGGTCACCTTGCAGTGCGCAACCCCGCCAATCACAAAGAAGTGATAGGCCAAGTACGTATCCATCAAAGTGATGAAATGCAGGCGATGCTTGCTAACGCAGACCAAGCGTTTGAGAGCTGGTCGCAAACCCCTGTTACTGACAGAGCTAATTTACTGCGTCGTATTGCAGATATACTTGAGCGACATCACGATGAACTCGTCGCTATTTGTATTAAAGAAGCAGGTAAAGTAGCACAAGATGGCATTGATGAAGTACGTGAAGCCGTCGACTTTTGTCGCTACTACGCAGCACGTGCCGAAGAGCTTTCTCAAGATGAGCGCTTTGAAGCTCGTGGTGTGATTTTATGTATCAGTCCATGGAACTTCCCTTTGGCTATCTTCTTAGGTCAAGTTGCTGCAGCTATCGTAACGGGTAATACTGTTATTGCCAAACCAGCAGAACAAACTAGCTACATTGCATTGCGTTGTATTGAGTTAATGCATACAGTTGGTTTGCCAAAAAATGTAGTACAACCTGTTATAGCCCGTGGTAGTGAAGTTGGTCAGCATATTGTACCTGATGAGCGTATCCAAGCAGTTATGTTCACAGGCTCTACTGAAACAGGTACTCTTATTTCACAAGTTTTAGCAGAACGTAACGACATTCAAGTACCATTGATTGCTGAAACCGGTGGTCAAAATTGCATGATAGTAGACTCAACAGCATTGCCTGAACAGGTTGTGGACGACGTTATTTCTTCAGGCTTCCAAAGTGCTGGGCAACGATGCTCAGCAATGCGAGTATTATTCTTACAAGATGATGTAGCTGATGGCATTATTCAGATGCTTAAAGGCGCATTACAAGAGCTACATGTTGGCGACCCTGCTTTACTCTCCACAGACGTTGGCCCTGTTATTGACGAAAAAGCTCTTAATACGCTCAATGCACACGTTGAGTATATGAAAAGCAATGGTAAGTTATTGTTTGAATCAAAAATACCTGACAATAACAAAAATGGTGCCTACTTCTTTGCTCCACGTTTATATGAAATTGCAGACTTATCAGTGCTTAAACGTGAAGTCTTTGGCCCAATCGTGCATATCGTACGTTATAAAGCCAGTGACTTAGATAACGTCATTGATCAAATCAACTGCACAGGTTATGGCCTAACGATGGGTGTTCATTCTCGTATTGAAGAGCGCTGCCATTACGTCTCTAAAATGTCTAGAGCAGGTAATGTTTACGTTAACCGCAACATGATTGGCGCAATTGTAGGTGTTCAGCCTTTTGGTGGTCGTGGCTTATCAGGGACTGGTCCAAAAGCAGGTGGTCCAAACTACCTGTATCGTTTGGTGAAAGAAAAAGCATCACCTGAAAACGTACAAATGACTAACCTAACGTCAGATCAGCTAGAAACTCATGATTTTCCAGGTGCTGCAGAGCAAGTTGATTTGTTAATGAGTAACTCTATGCGTGATGAAAAAATTTGGCGCAATACGCTGCTTAATGACCGAGTGTCGGCAGTACGTCAATTGCTAGCCAAAATAGCGACGGTTGAGATCATTGACGAGCTTGCAGATGACTTAGCAAAAACATTGGCTGATGCCCGTGCGCAGTTAAATAGACTAGAAAAACGTATGCGTACCTTCACAACGCTTCCAGGCCCAACAGGTGAGTCTAATACACTGCACTTAGAACCACGAGGCTGTGTCGTATGTTATGCCGACAAGACTACGTCATTTAACTTCTGGGCTATTTCTATTATTACTGCGCTCGCAGCAGGCAATACGGTGATCACTGTCGCATCAGAGCTATTCTATGAAGAAGCTCAAGCGTTTAGAAATAAGTTTATCTCTACCGGCATTGCTGAGGGGGTTTTCCAAGTAGCTAAACCAAATCAATTACAAGCCATATTGGCCCACCCTCACTTATCAGGTGCGGTTGTCGCAGCACGCTCATCACGCCTAGGCTATTTTAGCCAACAGCTTGCAGCACGCTCTGGCGCAATTTTACCTGTTATAAGTGCTGAGTATTACGATACTTTGATAAATCGACTGATAACTGAAAAAACCATCAGTATTGATACAACTGCATCAGGTGGTAATACATCGTTAATGACACTAGTAGAAGATGAAGATTAAAAACCTCTAAATAAGTCATAAACCTATTGAAAAGCCAGCAAAATGCTGGCTTTTTTATTTGCATTAAATAAATGACTAGATATTACGATAGATAAATGGCTTATACGCACTGATACCATTATTTATTACACACTTTCTTTTATTTAAACAGTTCTTTGCTAATCTTAAATTTACCCATCATCACGAAGAAAGCACTTTGGAAACCATAGATATCAGTGAACTAAAACCCGGAATGTTTGTCGTTGGCGTCACTAAGCAAACTGGCCATATTAAAATCAAAAATCAAGGCTGGGTGAAAACACAAGGTAGCATCCAAAACTTGAGAAATTCAGGTGTAAGAGCAGTAGAAATCGATCCGGATAAAACCTTAAAAGCAAGCTCAGAAGATAAACAACCCGATGAGACAAAACCTGCTGCCAACACGCAAGTCACTGATGAGTCTCAAGCTGATATTAATATACAGAACCCAAAACCTGACCCTTGGCATAAATCTACCTCAATCGAAAATGAGTTAGATAAAGCCAACGCGCTATACCAGCAAGCTAAAACTTTACAGCAAAAAACATTCTTCGATTTAAAGGCAGGAAAGCAGCTTGATTTAACCCCATTTCAAGACACTGCGAGCGCTTTAATTGACTCAATATTTAGAAACCAAGATGCGCTTGCCTGTATCGCACAAATAAAAGAAAAAGACGCATATTTACTCGAGCATTCAATTAATGTCGCCATCATAAGTAGTATTTTTGCCAAACATTTATCACTAGAAAGAGAAATTATTGAGCAAATAACCACAGGGGCATTACTTCATGATATTGGTAAAATTCAAATCCCTGATAAAATTTTACATAAACCAAGTGCGCTAACGCCCGATGAATATGAACAAATTAAACAACATGCTCGCTACAGCCATGACATAGTCAAAAATGCGAAACTCGGGAAAATTGCCTGCGAAATAGCAGCTTTTCATCACGAACGTTTAGATGGCAGTGGCTATCCATTTGGCAAAGTAGCCGCTGAACTACCTCAATATGTGCGTATGGTTGCCATCGTAGACAGCTATGATGCAATAACCGCCGACAGAGTCTATAAAGTTGGAAAGACACCCGTTGCAGCATTTAAAATTTTGCGTGAACAGGTCCCCGATAAGTATGATGAATCATTGCTCAATGCATTTATCCATTGCTTAGGGGTTTACCCTGTAGGTACATTAGTTAAGTTAAAAAGCCAACGAGTTGGGGTTATCAGCCAAAGCAACCCCGACAACCCACTCAAGCCCGTGGTAAAAATATTTTACCACGCTAAAAATATGCTCAACACCGAAGTAAAAGATATTGATTTATCTAGTAAACGTATTGATGACGAAATTGAAGCCGCCATCAAACCTGAAGAGTTTAATCTTCACTTACTGAAATTTTTTAAACACTCCATGCTGCCATAGTGTTTATGGCAGCCAATCTTGCATGGCTTTCATGCTAAATTCATAACCATCGTAGTTAAAAAGGGCTTGTTCTGGCGTGATCTCAAGCAGTTCTAATACGCCAATACTGTCTCCTTCATATAATTCTCGATTATTTAGCTTTATCCAGCGCTTGTCTGAGTCAGTGGCATAAATATGCGCTTGATAGCGTAATGACGGCAAACTGCTTTGCAGCCCTTTGGGCAAAAGCTCAATCGGAGTCGCCCGTGCAGAGTTACGGCTGCTCGCAGTAACATGGTGAGGTTGTTGAACTTCAGTCTCTGCTACAGCTTGTGCAAAAGCTTCTTTAAGTTCTTTCGACACGCCTGCCAATTCAGAATCTTGCGCCTGCTCCACAGGTTTAGGCAAAGGTTTGCCAAGTACTCTATATTGCGTTAAATCTTCGCTTGCTGGTTGCTGCACATTACGCACAATTGGCGCACTCGGTTGAGCAACCACTTGCTGAGGGATTATTGCAGGTAGCACATTCATCATTTGTTGGTTTACTACTGGTACTAACTGTTGACGATATAATGGTTGGCCATTTGCATCAAGCCCAGCTTGAACAGACATCCACTGATACTGCACAGGGTTCATCATATTGCTGGTATTAACCAAGGGTTGTCCTATCACCATATTTGCTGGTTGTTGCACAGTTTGTGCTATTACTGGCCTTGATTGCTCTGCGATTGGTGTAGTCTCTTTACTCTCTGGTTGTTCAATATTGCCATTAGATTGCGGCTTTACTGCTTGGTCCGACGCATACTCTTGCGCATTATTCTGTGTTTGGCTGAGTACTTGTTTTTGAGTAATTGATGATTGCAAATAATGACCACTTAGATAACCTACAAAAGTAAACCCTCCAACTAATACAACCCCTGATAAACTAAAAATCAAAGTACGGTAAAGCTTCAGTTGTTTCTCATGTTGATAAGCAAAGTGATCCTGCTCACTATGTGCTGTTTGTTGCGATTGTTTTAATGCATTAACTAAATACGACATAACCCACCACTAAAAAACAAATGAAAGTGCAAAACCAAGTACAAAACTACTAAAAGCAGCTGATGAAACCCACCATGTTTTTGATTTTTGCCGCGTTGTTTGCATTGGCACCAAGTCTAAAGGCAGCGCCTCTTTGGCCGCTTGCGTAGCAATCTTTTTATCAACCAGTTGCTGTTGTGCAGAGTAAGCACCAAGTAAACACCTGTCTGCTAACAAATTTAACAATCGAGGGATACCAGCTGTAACTTTATGCATATACGCGATGGCATCGTGATTAAACAGCATACTTTCACAACCGGCTTTTTTTAAACGATGCTGAATGTAGGCGTACACTTGAGATTGCGTCAATGGTAACAAGTGATACCGTGCAGTTATACGCTGCGCAAGCTGGCGCAGTTCATTGCGCTGCAAAAGGTGTTGTAGCTCTGGTTGACCTACTAATACTATTTGTAACAGCTTTTTATGATCGGTTTCTAAATTAGTGAGTAAACGCAACTGCTCTAACACTTCTGCCGCTAAATGCTGTGCTTCATCAATAATTAGCATTGTATGACCACCAGCGGCATGATTATCAAGCAACCGAGTTTTAATTAAGTCTGTTAATACTTTTAAGCTAGCTTGTTCGTTGTAATCAATATTGAGTTCATCACAAATACTGGCGAGTAGCTCAATTTCGGACAAGGCAGGATTAAGTATAAAGGCCACCTGAGTAGACTCTGGTAATTGTGCCAACATACTACGAGTTACTGTAGTTTTACCCGTACCCACTTCCCCTGTTAACAATACAAAGCCTCCAGCATCTCCTAACCCGTATGTTAGATGTGCCAAAGCTTCTTTATGCCTATCACTTAAAAATAGATACTCTGGGTTAGGGGCAATGGAAAACGGTTTTTCGCTTAGTCCAAAATAGCGTAAATACACGATACGTCTCTTTATTGTTATGATGGTGCCTATAATGGCAAAAAAACACGGTAAGTTAAAACCTTGTTTCTAGTTTTATGCAAATTGTTTTATAGAGGCAACCATGCAGATATATTTAGTTGGGGGAGCGGTAAGAGATGAGTTACTCAGTCGCCCCATTATTGATAGGGATTATGTCGTCGTAGGCGCAAGTGTTGAGCAAATGCTCAGCCTTGGATACACGCAAGTAGGTAAAGACTTTCCGGTATTTTTACACCCAGACAGCAAAGCAGAATATGCACTTGCCAGAATGGAGAGAAAGCAAGGTCAAGGCTATGGAGGTTTCATTTGTGACTTTTCACCCGACATTACACTAGAGCAAGATTTATATCGTCGAGATTTAACGATTAACGCAATTGCCAAAGATGAAAATGGCACGCTGGTTGACCCTTACCATGGCCTACAAGATATAGCACAGCGTCGACTTAAACATGTAAGCCCTGCTTTTAGTGAGGACCCACTGCGTGTACTGCGTGTTGCTCGTTTTGCCGCTCGCTATGATTACCTTGGTTTTACTATCGCAAAAGAAACACAACAACTGATGGCTGATATGGTCGCTAACGGGGAACTAGCAACACTCACTAAAGAGCGAATATGGTTAGAAATTGATAAAAGCCTCAGTGATGGATGTGTGGCTATTTTTAGTGATGTGTTACACAAACTAGGCGCACTGCCAATAGTATTACCAATGTTAAAACACTGGAGCATTGAACATGCAGTCGAACTGACAAAAAATATCGCCGCGATATCAAAACAAAGAGACAACTTTAAACTTATCTCTTTTAGCTTATGGCTTAGCACATGTAGTTTGTCATCGTTAGATAATATCGAGCAAACCCTAAAAGTTCCGAACAAATACGCACAAAGCGCGCGCGATTTCTGCCAACATAAAGCGCTGCTATCTGACTCAAACCTCAATGCACAATCAGTACTAGATATGTTAAATAAACTAGACATTTGGCGACGCCCAGAACGATTTGCTATATTTTGCCAAACCGCATCAGCAGCACAAATCAACCCTGTTTGTATAACCCAAATACAACAGGCAACACTTCATGCTTGTGCAATTAAACCTCAAGGTATTATTTCACAAGGCTTTAAAGGCTCAGACATTAAACACCAACTAAACTTGGCAAGATTTAAAGCCCTTGAACAAAGTTTGGAGGCTTGAAAGAAAAGGTCCGCATCAAGTACGAGCTTAGTTAACCTCAGGTTTAGATAAGGGGTTTTGAAATAAAAAACGCTGTAACTAGGACTTATATAACTGCTATCCAAAGATGACACTTTACTCAATATCAAGGTACTTTCACTTGTAACAGCTGGCTATTACCAGTGAAAGTACCGAAGATAAAGGATAAAATGGCTGAATTTATCAAGTCTATTTATCCAAAGCTGAGGTGTATTAGGCTAAAAATATCTACCAAAGTAAAAAAGCGAATAAACCTGCACCAAGTAACAATCGGTATATCACAAATGGCATCATGCCCATGCGCTCAATCACTTTTAAGAAAAAGTGAATACACACATAAGCCGCTAAAAACGACAATACAGCCCCTAAAATGATGGCCTGCCACTGAAATGCCTCATCCCCTGAGCTGAGCTTATAAACATAATATGAACCTGCTGCAGCTATCACAGGAATAGACATCAAAAATGAGAATCTTGCCGCACTTTGTTTATTCAGACCTAACAATAACCCAACAGTCATGGTGATCCCTGAACGAGAAGTCCCAGGAAATATCATTGCTACCACCTGAGAAAGACCGATTAACAAAGCACTTAGCCAATTTATTTGGTAGATGGTTTTTATTTGCTTGGCTTTTGCATCGGCATACCAAAGCAATAAACCAAAAACGACAGTGGTAGTCGCTATTACCCAAGCATTACGTGAGTAAACCTCTACATAGTCTTTAACCAAATAGCCGATAATTAATGACGGAAGAGTGGCAATAATTATCCACCAGCCTAATTGGCTGTCATCCGTTCTTCCTTGCTGACCAAACGATTTAAACCAAGCACTTAAAATATCTCCAACTTCTTTACGAAAATATATAATCACAGCGAGCAAAGTGCCAACATGTACTGCCACATCAAAGGCGGTGCCTTGATCAACCCAGCCCAATACTTGAGACGGTAAAATAAGATGTGCCGAGCTAGAAATAGGCAAAAACTCAGTTAACCCCTGCACTAAGGCTAAAACAATAACTTCAATAATACTCATGGTAAAGAAAACTCCACTTTCCATAGTTTTTGGTTTGAATTGTCATACTCTTGCCAAATACAGGCAATACTTTTTTTGTAAACGGGGTGTATGTGTGTTGGCGCAATCTCAAACAAAGGCAATAATACAAAAGCATTTTTGGTTATTTCATCACGAGGTAACTGAGCTGGTTGCTCACAAATGACGTCATCATAAAATAATAAGTCTAAGTCCAGTGTGCGAGGGCTAAACTTTTTATCCGTACGAGTACGGCCGTTTTTCAATTCTATTTCTTTGAGTAATTCACAAACTTGAGAGAGTGGCATCTCGGTCTTTGCCCCAAGGACAGAATTGTAAAAATTACTACCATTGAATCCAACCGCTTCACTCTCATACACACTTGAATGCAGATAATTTGGAAAATACTTGATAAGTGCAGCCCAACCAGCGGTGAAGTTTTGCTCGCGATTAACGTTTGAGCCCAGGCTAATGTAAATTTGCGCCATAATTAACTTTTCACTCGTGTGATTTCGACACCCACCGTTTGCGCTGCTTCTACCGCTGCGGGCTTACTCACTCTAATTGTGACTTGCTCTACATTAAACTCAGCTAAAATAAGAGTCGCTAATTGCTCCAACAAAGTCTCTAATAACTCGACTGGTTTAGCTATCGAATGTGCAATAACTCGTTCACTTACTTTGGCATAATCTACAGCTAAAGTGATATCATCCGCTTTTGCCGCAGCCGAAATATCGGTCAACATATCAATATCAAAGTATAAGCTTTGTTTACTTTCCTTTTCAAAGTCGTAAACTCCTATTATAGTTTCGACATGTAGTTGTGAGATGTACACCTTATCCATTGATACTCCACTGGTTACCTAGAATCGCTCTATAACTGCAACTTATGCTAGTTACAGTCGGCATTTATACGTCGATCATAGCCGAAAACGCCACAAGACAAAATAAGGAAACACGTGTTAGTTAGTTTAATCTGTGTCTTTGCTTACATTATTGGTTCTATCTCGTCAGCTGTTTTAGTCTGTCGAGTCTTTGCCCTGCCCGATCCTCGTTTCTCAGGCTCACAAAATCCAGGTGCAACCAACGTATTGCGTTTAGGTGGTAAGTTCCCTGCAATCTTGGTGTTAATCTTTGATATTTTAAAAGGTACAATCCCAGTATGGGGCGCTTACTTTTTGCAAATTGAACCAATTTGGCTTGGAGCGGTTGCGGTCGCAGCCTGTTTAGGACATATTTATCCCGTTTTTTTTCATTTTAATGGCGGTAAGGCCGTAGCCACTGCATTTGGTGCATTATTACCAATTGGCTTACCACTAGGCGGGTTATTAATAAGCACTTGGCTATTAGTACTTTGGCTAACACGATACTCATCACTGGCTGCAATTACAGCTGTTACGCTGGCACCCTTATATACTTGGTGGATAAAACCTATTTATACATTGCCGGTTAGTTTTTTAACTGTATTAATTATATTAAGGCACAGAGGGAATATTAAAAGGCTCCTTACTGGGAAAGAGCCAAAAGTAGGCAGTAAAAAAAGTTAAAGTGGTTTTAAGCTATCCAGTGGCCAACGAGGTTGAGTTTTCATATCAAGCGGTGCGAATTGCTTTGCTTTTAAGCGTTGCATACCGGCAAAAGCTATCATTGCACCATTGTCAGTACAAAACTCCGTACGCGGATAATACACCTTACCTTGCATACCTTGCATAACACGCTCAAGTTTATTGCGTAGTTGTGTATTTGCGCTCACACCACCGGCAATCACTAGACGTTTAATCTTAGTTTGCTTAAGCGCCCTTTTACATTTGATAGCGAGTGTATCAATAACTGCAACTTCAAATGCATGCGCAATGTCTGCTTTAGTTTGTGCGTCATTACCACTGGTACGAATAGTATTAGCCGCCGCTGTTTTTAAACCACTAAAGCTAAAATCAAGCCCGGGTTTGTCCGTCATCGGTCTTGGAAAAACAAAGCGCTCAGCCACACCTTGTTCCGCCATTTTGGCAAGCAATGGGCCGCCGGGGTAATCTAGTCCCAGCAGTTTGGCCGTTTTATCAAATGCTTCACCTGCAGCGTCATCGACTGACTCACCCAGCACTTCATACTCACCAATGCCTTCAACTTTTACCATCATAGTGTGACCACCTGATACAAGCAGCGCAATAAAAGGAAAGTCAGGACGCTCATCTTCAAGCATGGGGGCCAATAAATGCCCTTCCATATGATGAACCGCCACTGCTGGAAGGTGCCAGCCAAATGCAAGCGCGCGCCCAATCGATGTTCCCACTAACAACGCACCAACAAGCCCTGGACCTGCCGTGTAAGCAACACCATCTAATGACTCAGGACCACATCCAGCTTCTAAAAATGCTGCTTCTATTAGTGGAATAGTTTTACGAACATGATCACGTGACGCCAGCTCTGGCACTACGCCACCATAATCCGCATGCACTTTAACTTGACTGTAAAGCTGATGTGCCAGAAGACCTTGCTCATCGTCATAAATTGCAATGCCAGTTTCATCACACGACGATTCTATGCCTAAAATTCGCACTCATTTACTCCCGAGGAAAATGATATAAAAGACGTATATTTTACCTGCTGGAGGTTTTATTGAGCAAGCAAAAGGACCTTACTGTTTCGTTAAATTGCCAAACCTATATTAGTTTGACCATCCGCAAGCGCATGCTGCTTGAGCGATTTAGTATTATCTGCCGTGATCCGACCCATATTTTCAACAAAATCGATGAGCTCAGATAACACTTCTATCTCATATTGCATTAAAGGATGCTCTCGAACTGATTTGTTATCAGCATCTATATCATCACTCTCTAATGCAAACTCAACGTAACGAGCAACCGTCGCTTGAGATATCTTTGCAATGCTTACAAACTCTTGTTCGTCTTTTGTCATTAAACCATGCATTAGGCCTAACAAAGCCGTTGCTGCATCAATTGCGGGATACGTTCCGAACATATCAAACTGCGCAAGTTCAGGTACATTAGGCTCTACTTTTTCAATTTGCTTTTCAAAGCTAATCTTACTTTTTGGTAACAGGATTTTCTCCCAACATACATTAAGAGCATTCCTTAAAACTGACTCATCACCAAACTGAGTGGCTTCACTAAATAGCCCATAATTAGGTAGCATTCGTTCAATAATAGCTGCAGCTAACACAGCTTGCTGAAGGTAGTTTAGCTCTCTAATACGTTGGAAATTATTCGCTTTGGTCATTATTTGTTCCACATTGCCAGCAAAATTGAAATGCTGGTCCATTGATTTCTGTGCAATGATTGCAACGCCAGTCAGAGCTAGGTTGCTTTTGCGAGTAGTTTAACAATATTTTTTGTGCTGCGGGCACTTTTATATCGTAAACTAGTAAACTAAGTTTAGCTTGCTCAGCTGGTATTTCTCCTATAGCACCTGCTAAAGGCTCACCGTTAATCCGAGTTTCTATTTTAGCTTGATACAACAAGCCTTGCACAATGTGCACTTCAAGTACGTTATCGGTGGTAAATACACATCGCCATTTAAAGTTATTATCTGTCATACTTATAATTATTCCATACTTATTGAAAGAGGCAAAAAATGACACTGACCACTCCTGGGCTTTTATTTCCTGCTATTTCTTTATTATTGCTTGCCTATACCAATCGATTTCTAGTGCTAGCGCAACTAATAAGAGAGCTCAATGCCCGCGAAGGCGAGAGTATTCGCCCTCTAGTGCGCGCACAAATCAAGAACCTAAGAAAACGCATTAAATTAATACGATTTATGCAAGTATGGGGCGTTGTTGCGTTTTTATTGTGCACATTCTCTATGTTTGCCTTATTTATTGATTTTGCATTAACTGGAGTCATTCTTTTTGGTGCCAGCTTGTGCTGCCTAATACTCTCTCTATTTATCTCTTTATATGAAATACATATTTCCTGTCATGCCATCGAAATAGAATTACAAAATATTGAAAAAAAGCCAACTGCCTGATTAAGCAGGCAGTCACTTTAATGACTATACTAACTAAGTAAATAGTCATTAAAGGGGCAGCGAGTGAGCAGTTATCTTTTCTCTGATGAGTTAATAGAAGAGCCAAATAACCCACACCTTGCATCTGAGCATTGGGATATTCTCATTGTGGATGATGAAGAAGACATTCATCAAGTAACAAAATTAGTGCTATCGGGTTTCGAATTTGAACAAAAGTCGCTGCGATTTCATCATGCATATTCTGCCCAGCAAGCAAAAGAAATTCTTGCCAAAGAGCAGCTAATCTCTGTTGGCTTAGTCGACGTTGTAATGGAAACAAACCATGCAGGCTTAGACCTTATCAAATATATTAGAAATGATTTAGCAAATCATGATGTACGTTTAATTTTACGCACGGGGCAACCAGGCGAAGCGCCAGAAGAATCTGTGATCAGAGACTATGATATTAATGATTACAAAAATAAAACAGAGTTAACAGCCGTTAAATTAAAAACATTACTTTACTCTGCATTGCGTGCCCATAGAGATATTCAAACCATTGAACGTCATAAACGAGGCCTCGAGCAAATCATTAATGCATCATCTTCATTTTTACAATGCAACAGTGTCCGTGAGTTTGCATCAACAATTTTAACGCATGTCTCCAATGTAATGGGTTTAAATGACAATGATATTTATTGTGCTGCAGCTATTAACCATTCAAAAGAGTCAGGTGCAAAGTTCAAGCTTTTGGCCGCTTCAGGCGAGGGTATAGAACCAAAAACGTCGACTATTCCAGAGCATGTTAGAGAGTTATTCATTGAATCTCATAATATTAAAGCCTCTCGTTCTACCGAAACAGAGTATGTTGGCTATTTTCCTTCAGCAGGTGGAGGGGAGACCATGCTCTATGTTGGTAAAGATTCACACATGAAAAGTACCGACCGACAGTTACTTGAGTTTTTTGCAAACAATATTGCACTCGCTTATGACAATATTAAACTTAGAGAAACAGTGAAAGATTCACAAAAAGAGCTATCTTACATCCTCGGTGAAGCCGTTGAACGCCGTTCTAAAGAAACGGGCTCTCATGTTAAACGGGTTGCTCATTACAGCATGTTATTAGCGCAGCTCTATGGAGTTTCAGACTATCATGCTGAAATTATTAAACTTGCTTCTCCTTTACATGACATTGGGAAAATTAGTATTCCAGATAATATTTTGAATAAACCCGATAGGCTTACACCAAGTGAATGGCAGATTATGATGACCCACGCACAGACTGGTTACGAAATCTTACAACATTCTTCTAACGAAATTTTACAATGTGGCGCTACAATAGCGCATCAGCATCATGAAAAATGGGATGGTACGGGGTATCCGAGAGGCTTAAAAGGTGAGAAAATAGATATAGTTGGACGAATAACAGCTCTAGCTGATGTATTTGATGCCTTAGGAAGTGACAGATGTTACAAACCAGCCTGGCCTCTAGAGAAGGTACTCACACTAATAGAATCTGAAAAAGGGAAGCAATTTGACCCTAAACTCGTTGATTTATTTATAAACAATTTAAATCAGTTTATCGCAATTAGAGATAGTTACCCCGATTAACTTTGTAAGCAAAATGTAAAATTTTCACTTTCAATTTTCTTTTACATGTATTAGTATTAGGAAAACACATTAACAGTATGTGATAAGTAGAAATTAAAAGGAATTTCGAATGAGATTTGAACAACTAGAACAGTTTGTAGCTTTAGGCAATTTGCGCCATTTCAGACAAGCAGCGGAACAAACCAAAATAAGTACTTCAGCCTTAACTAGAAGTATTCAGACATTGGAAGATGAGATAGGCTGTCAGCTTGTTAAACGCTCAACACGCTCAGTAAGACTTACCGAGCAGGGTGAAATGTTTTTGAGTTATTGCAAAACAACGCTGTCAGAGCTTGAGTTAACTAAGAAAACAATCAAACAGAGTTTGTTTGGTAGAGATCAACAAAAGCTTGTTATTGGTTACACCAGTGAAGCCAGCTCTATAGTACCTATGTCATGTGGTCAATTTCTTGCTGATTACCCAAACATTAAAATCGAGATGCAGTTACAAGATGAGCATGAGCTAACACGTAAATTACAGCTTGGTGAAATTGATATTAGCGTGTATTTGCAAAGTGCAAGTAATGTCGTTAGTAATATTTACCTGCCAGATCAGCTTATACTTTTCGTTGCAAAACATCACCCACTTGCAAGTAAAGACTCATTACGCAAGGAAGAGCTATATGATTTTCCCATGTATGGATGTTTCTCACAATCAAAGCAAGTTCAATCTATGCTCAATGAAGCCGTTGAAGGGCTCAATAAAAGCAGCAGTATGAAAATTGGCAATATAGATCAAGTAATGGAAGGTCTAAAACAGTCAAATCATTTTGCTATTGCGAGTATTGAGCACGCCAATACCATTGCTCAAGACCCTAATTTAGTTATCTTAAGAACTAACAAAGATATTAATCATGAGCAATTAGTTGTTCAGACTAATCATCATGTTAGTCGTGATAGCCATATCACGCATTTATTAGGTCTTATAGAGACGTCAGCAAAATCTAAAGCCTGCGCTTCGAATATGTAGGCTTACAAAGATAAATGACTTAAAAGAGGTGCAAATGCACTTCTTTTTTCATTCTTGATCACTAAAAATAACAAGAATGAGTCATATAATCAAACTAGACCAAATAGCTCACTGCTATAGCGATAAAAATAGTAAAGCCAACCCGATTATTATTTAAAAAAGCCTTAAAGCAGCTATCTCGCTCACGCTTATGAATCTCTCGCTGTAACCACATAAGTAATAAACTTGAAATACTTAACCCTAAAAAGTAGGGCCACTGTAGTGACTGAATAATGCCTATAAAAGATAAAATTGCCAAAAACATAACATTAAAAGCTGCAATCCAATGCCTGTCATAACGCCCGAATAATATAGCGGTAGACTTTACACCAATCTTTAAATCATCATCTCTATCAACCATTGCATACATTGTGTCATAGGCTATAGTCCAAAGCACATTCGCAGTAAAAAGTAACCAAGCATAATTAGGCACTTCCTCTATACTTGCCATAAACGCCATCGGAATAGAAAAACTATACGCCATTCCCAATACCACTTGCGGTAAATGTGTATAACGTTTCATAAATGGATAGCATGCTGCAAGCATTAAGGCTCCAACTGACAAGTAAATAGTTTGCCAATTAAGCATTAACACCAATGCAAATGCACAAACAATAAGCAAGATGAATAAGCTTAATGCTTCACCAGGCTTTACTTCCCCTGTTGCCAGCGGACGTTGCGACGTTCGTTTGACTGCACCATCCACTTTCCTATCGGCAAAATCATTAATTACGCACCCAGCACTGCGCATGATAAAGACACCGCAACTAAAAATAACTAACAGCCCTAGAGACGGTACACCTGAGTTTGCTAACCATAATGCCCAATAAGTAGGCCACAACAGCAACAAGGTACCTATCGGCCTATCCGTACGCATTAAGCGTAAATAAGCAGAAATATGCGATTTATGAAGCGAATTGAGTTGCATAGTGAACCTTAGGTAAAAACACTTCGCAGACCATGATTTTGGCATCTTGGTATGAAAACACCCTGCGCCGTGCAAACATATTCTTGTACGGTAAATGTAAATCTTTAAGCAAGGATTCATATCCTTGTTGATAGTTAATCTGCGCAATTTCAATTGGTGAGCGTTGCCAAGCAGCATCTTGAAATAAAACCTCTCCAAGCGGCTTATTGCCCAACTTCCGAACTCCCAAATCTGAAGCTTGTGTGCTGATCCAGCTTTGCGCATACACTCTAGCCACATCATCACATACAAGTAACACTTCTCGACATTGTAACTGCTTGCATTGTTGACCTAAAACTTTCTTATGTTGTACTTCGCAAGCTAACCACTGCTCCCGTAACACATCAACTCTAAATTGTTCAAAGTGCTGTTTTAGCAGTGCGGTTAATGACCCACTGTCTAATATAATATTTGCATCATCATTTGGTAAATGAGCGGACTCTGAGGCTAATTGCCATGCAAAGTCAATGGAAAAAGGCGTTCTCAACACAACTCTATCTGTTCTTCTAAAAACTCATCACATCATAGCACCACCAAGCCTTACACAAAAGTTTGCTGATATTTTAATAAGATATCCACTACAAATATGTAAAATACTTGCATTTAAGTATACACTTAACAGTGCCAATTCGCAGTTGAACTAATGGGATTTCAAATTGTTATGAACAAACCTTATTACTTACTCGTAGTTTTTACACTCGTCATCACTTGTTTTGGCGTTCGTGCGAACTCTAACGTAGGCTATTTTGGTTTTGAACCAGACATAATCACAAACTATATTGGCCAATCAAATAAGAAGCTTGGTTACGTACGAGTAACCGTTGACTTGATGTTAGATGATGTAGGTAATATCAGTGTTGTAGAACACCATACACCATTACTTAGAGATGCCATCGTTCAAATTTTAAGCAAGGAACCAGAAGAAACCATAAAGTCTCTTACTGGCCGAGAAGAGATAAGACAGCGCTGTGCAGATAAATTAAAGAGCCTACTTAAAGAAGAGACGGGCAGTGAGATAATTAGAGACGTATTGTTTACTAAGTATCTCTATCACTAGTACGCTTTGTCGGCTGTAAAAAAGCAACCAGAATACCACTGAGTAACCCAAACAAATGAGCCCAATTAGCCATGCTAATAAAAAATAACTCGGTGAAGCCAAACACCATCCAAAGTAGCATAAATCCAACCACCGGTTTGCTGACTAATGCAGGCTCAGATTGATGCCTTGCGCTGTATACCCAAGCGAAGCCCAACAAAGCATAAACAACACCACTGAGACCACCAAAGCGGCTATCTACCATTAGATACTGAGCCCAATTACTGGCTATCGAGCTAACAAAAAATAGTAAAAACAAGTAGCGTGGGCTTGTTCGCTCTACTATCTGTTGTCCAAGATGAAGCCACCAACTTAAATTAAAAACTAAGTGTAATGCACCAAAGTGCAGCAGTGCCGGTGTTACCCAACTAATTGGGCTATCAGGCTTAAATTGCAAATAATTAAAGGTTGTGTTCGCATCAAGAATATAGAAACTACCAAATACAATTAAACTAAGCCCAAACACTACTTTTAAAAACCAATGTAGCGCGTTAAAGCGTTGCAATAAGTTCAGTTCGCTACCACCGTAATTTAGTGGAGAGTTCGCTTCGCCACTAAGCCAAGATGCACTTAAATATTTGTCTTGATAAGGGTCATTCAAAAAGTCTTGCCACAATATAGCGCCTTGCTCACGGTGCTCATCTGCAACCCAAGCCTCAACGCTCATACCATCTTTTGAGCGAAGACTCACAAGTACGCCTTGCGTTTTAAAGTAATCGGCAGCGCCCTGAACAGCGCGTGGATTATTGAATGTGCCCAGCAAAATCATTTATTAATGCAATCAGGCAGCTGTGAAGCCCACTGAGTAAAACCACCATCCATGCTATAAACATCTTCAAAGCCCTGCTCTATTAAATAACTTGCAGCACCTTGAGAACTTATACCATGATAACAAACAACAATGATCGGTTGATCAAACTCTTTTTCTTGCATAAAGTGACCAATATTAGCGTTAGATAAATGCTCTGAGCCAGGAATATGGCCTTGTGCAAAGCTATTTTCATCGCGGATATCAGCAATTATTACATTATCTTGCTCAAGTAACGCTTTGGTTTGGGTTACTGATATATGTTTCATCGTCATAAGTTACTACTCAAAAATATAAAAGGCGACCAATTGCCGCCTCTTATGTGTTAAATAATGGGCGTTAACCCCAGTTTAAGATCACTTTACCAGATTGACCAGATATCATAGTGTCAAAACCTGTTTGGAACTCATCTATTTGGAACTGGTGTGTAATGATAGGCTCTAGATTTAGCCCAGATTGAATTAAACTGGCCATTTTATACCACGTTTCAAACATTTCTCGGCCATAAATACCTTTAATCACTAACCCTTTAAAAATCACTTGATTCCAATCAACAGCCATATCCGAAGGCGGAATACCAAGCATCGCTATTTTTCCACCATGGTTCATATTATTTAGCATGCTATTGAACGCAACAGGCACACCTGACATTTCTAAACCAATGTCAAACCCTTCAGTCATGCCAAGCTCTGTCATGGTATCTTCAAGCTTTTCATTGACCACATTAACTGCACGAGTTGCGCCCATTTTACGCGCTAAATCTAAGCGATATTCATTGACATCGGTGATCACTACGTGACGAGCACCAACATGTTTAGCAACCGCGGCAGCCATTATGCCAATGGGACCAGCACCTGTTATAAGTACATCTTCGCCCACTAAATCAAATGACAAGGCGGTATGCACTGCATTACCGAACGGGTCAAATATTGATGCCAAATCATCAGATATGTTATCTGGAATTTTAAATGCATTGAATGCAGGTATCACTAAGTACTCAGCAAAAGCACCTTCGCGATTAACACCTACACCTGTAGTGTTACGGCATAAATGAACACGCCCAGCGCGACAGTTCCGGCAATGCCCACATGTGATATGACCTTCACCTGACACTCGGTCACCGACGTCAAAGCCACGAACCTCCTGTCCCATATCAACCACTTCACCTACGTACTCATGACCCACAACCATTGGGGTAGGAATCGTACTCTGTGCCCACTCATCCCATTTATAAATGTGTACGTCTGTTCCACAAATAGCCGTTTTACGAATTTTAATTAACAGATCGTTATGCCCTACTTCCGGTTTGGGCGCATCTGTCATCCAAATACCTGGTTCGGCTTTTAACTTAGATAAAGCTTTCATAATTGTTACTCAAACAAGGGAAGCCGAAGCTTCACTTTAAAATTAAATAATACCCAGCTCTTTACCAATACGTGTAAAGGCATCAATGGCTTTGTCCAACTGCTCACGTGTGTGTGCTGCTGAAATCTGAGTACGGATCCTAGCCTGCCCTTTTGGTACAACAGGGAACGAAAAACCTGTTACATAAATACCCTCAGCCAATAGCTTGTCAGCCATTTGGGCCGCAACTTTTGCATCACCTAACATCACCGGAATGATTGCGTGATCCTTACCTGCACAAGTAAAGCCTACCGCCTCCATTTTTTCACGGAAATAGGCTGCATTGGTCCATAAAGTATCTCTTAACGCTTTACCGTCTTTGAGCATATCTAATACAGCGATAGAAGCAGTAACAATAGAAGGAGCCAGTGAGTTTGAGAATAAATATGGGCGTGAACGCTGACGTAACCACTCAACGGTTTCTTTCTTAGCGGATGTATAACCACCCGAAGCACCGCCAAGTGCTTTACCCAAAGTACCAGTGATAATGTCAACTCGATCCATAACACCACAATACTCGGGCGTACCACGGCCATTTTCACCAACAAAGCCAACAGCATGAGAGTCATCAACCATCACTAATGCATCATACTTATCTGCCAAATCACATACTGCTTCTAAATTACACAGCACGCCATCCATCGAGAACACACCATCTGTGGCAATTAATTTAGTTTTTGCACCTGCTTCTGTAGCCGCAATTAACTGCTGTTCTAAATCAGCCATATCATTATTAGCATAGCGGAAACGTTTAGCTTTACACAAACGAACACCATCAATGATTGAAGCATGATTTAGTGCATCTGAAATAATTGCATCGTCAGGGCCTAAAATAGTTTCAAATAAGCCTGCGTTCGCATCAAAGCACGAAGAATACAAAATGGTATCTTCCATTTGTAAAAATTCGCTAATTTTAGCTTCAAGTGTTTTGTGAATATCTTGTGTGCCACAAATAAAGCGCACAGATGCTACGCCAAAGCCATGTGCGTCTAACCCTTGCTTTGCTGCAGCGATTAGGCTTGGGTTATTGGCAAGCCCCAAGTAATTATTCGCACAAAAGTTAATTACCGATTCACCACTTTCAACCGCTATTTGCGCTTGTTGAGAAGAAGTGATCACACGTTCACTTTTGTATAAACCTTCAGCTTTAACATCTTCAAGCTGTTGTTGTAGCTGGCTGTAAAAGGCCGATGCTCTCATTTGGAGTCTCCATTATTTGCACGGGTCCCAATGTACGCGCCACTATTATCATTAAGTGAGAGTGTCAAAACGCATACAGGGTAAATCAAAAAACTGGGCTGCTATTGTAAAAGGTTAAAGCCCCAATTGCACGGGTTGTGATTATCGTGTGATAACACGTCAAGTAAACACTTTTGAGATAAGTTACAGCAATGCAGGCACCTGCTGTAGTGATGCACAAACATAGTCAGCGTGGCCTTTAGCCTCATCACTAAACGAGTACCCTGATCCCACCAAAATTGCTGTTTCTATGCCTGCGGCTCTTGCCGCCTTAATATCTGATAACTTATCGCCCACCATAACACTACTACTAACATTAATATTAAACTCTTCGATGGCCTCATTTAGCATACCCGGGTTTGGTTTACGGCAATCACAGTCAAGCTTAAAAGGCGCAATTGCTTTGTCAGGGTGATGTGGGCAATAATACACTTTACTTATTGGAATTTGGTGCTTTGCAAACTCATTACACATCCAATCACTTAGTGTGGCAAACTGCTGTTCATTATAATAACCACGGCCAATACCAGATTGATTGGTAACAACCACTATGATGTAACCCATAGCCACAAATTGCTGACATGCTCCAAAAACGCCATCAATAAAATGAAAGTCTTCAATTTTGTGTACGTAAGCATGGTCAACATTTATTACGCCATCTCGGTCTAAGAATATTGCTTTGTTTTGTTTCTTAATCATAACTTTTCAGCTTCCACTACACGGTCAAACATTTCCACTACTTGCTTTACTGTAATTTGCTGCATTAAGTTGCTCCCTTTTACACGCACACCCCAAGGCAATTGCTGTGCTGTTTTACCTCTTTGTTCTAGTAAATTTTTATGGTAAACCTCCACAACATAATCTTGATACAAATAGGGGCCAGTACGTTTAGGGTTAGAATGAGCATAAAGACCTATCACCGGTGTATTCACAGTTACTGCCATGTGCGCTGGACCTGTATCAGGTGCTAGTACTAAGGAAGCTTGTTTGAGCACACCCAACAACACTTTTAACTGTGTTTTACCGACCAGATTGATAATATTGCATTGTGCATACGCTATAATTTGCTTTGCCAAGTCTTCTTCCATGGCTGTAGGACCACCCGTTATAACAACAGAGAAACCACACGCAGCTGCGTGTTCTGCAAGTTGGGCATAACGCTGAGCCAACCAATTTCGCTCGGCTTTACTGGCCGCGGGTGAAATAACAAACACTCTATCATTACAATCTGCTAATAGCATTTGTGCCTGCTGCTCATGTTGCACCGTTATAGGCATTTGCCAGCTCGGTGTGTCACATTGAACACCAATGGCACGTGCAAAATTTTGAAACCCCTCTAGTACATGTGGTTCGGTTTGCGCCCTAATACGTTGCTTAACAAATAACGAATGGAGTTCTTTACTACGCCCTTTATCGAAGCCTATTTTTATCTTGGCAGGAATACAACGTGCAGCCCAGTTGGCACGAAATGCCACTTGCATGTGCAGCAACACATCAAACTTTCGGCTTTTAAAAGTTTTTTTAAGACTTTGATAAGCTACTTTACCCTGTTTTTTGTCAAAAATAACAAATTCAACACCGGGCAAGTCGGCCAGCAACATCGCTTCAACCTTGCCAATCACCCACGTGATTGACGCCTCTGGATATTGCGATTGAATTGCTTGTACGACCGCAACTGCATGACAGACGTCGCCAATTGCCGATAGCCTTAAAATACAAATAGAACGAGGAGCTTGAGACACACATTTCCTGCTTATCAAAAATCTTTGGCCCAGATCTTAAATTAATCAATCTGCTTTGCAAGTTTATGGCCAACAAAAAAAACGTTACACTTGGCGTAATTGTTCATAAGCACACTTTTTTGCATGAAAACAACTATCATTGATAATCATTATTTACTTACACCTGAGTCGGTTAGCTACCCAATTACATTAAATTGGTTTGATGCCCAATATTGGCAACAAAAAAATGCGATAGTTGCGACTAAACAAGGCCGTGCGACCGCTTGGTTTTTTAAAAATGATGGACAAGTGAATGTGCTAAAGCACTATTGGCGCGGTGGCATAATTGGTAAATTTTTGTCTGATCAATACTTTTTTAGCGGTTTTAAAAACACCCGCGTATATCAAGAATTTACCCTTTTATGTCAACTTGACGCTCTAGGCTTGCCTATTTCAAAGCCTATTGCAGCAAAAGTAACGCGCTGCGGTATAATTTATCGCGGTGACTTAATTACACATGCAATTAGTGGCGCTAAAAGTCTATGTGAAGTGTTACAAGCACGTAGTACAAGCAAAGAGGAGCTTATATTAGTGGCTCAAACGCTTGCCAACTTTCACAACGCTGGTGTTTTTCATGCCGATTTAAATATAAATAATATATTATTTAGTGACGACGGTCAGGTATATCTGATTGACTTTGACCGAGGCCAACTACGCTCACCGAAATCTAGCTGGCAAAAAGAAAACATTAGCCGCTTACAACGCTCATTTAATAAAGAAGCCGGCAAATGGCCGGCCTTTAATTTCTGCAAAGACGATTGGCAATTACTGCACCAATCTTACTTAAACTCATTGAAAACAGTTAAAGTTTAAGTTTTTTACCCAGTTTGGCTTTTGCTATGATGCCCGACGTAGAGCAACCGTCTAAAAATGCCAATACTTCAACCTGACCACCTTGACTCAGCACAAAGTCAGCTCCCGCGATATCTTCAACTTTATAATCCCCCCCTTTTACTAAGGTATCAGGGCTTATTTGCTCAATTAACTTAGCTGGCGTGTCATTTTCAGCTTCACTACCAAAGGGAATAACCCAATCAACCGAAGCCAAAGCACTCAATACCATGGCGCGTTCATGTAATGAATTAATCGGCCGCTCAGGCCCTTTAAGCCTCGTGATTGACTCATCATTATTTAGCCCAACAACTAAACGGTCGCCCATACTTTTTGCTTGTGCCAAATAACGTACGTGCCCTGCATGTAAAATGTCAAAACAACCATTGGTAAAGACGATTCTTTCACCATTTTTCTTGGCAAAAGCAACATGCTTAAACACATCATCAAATGGGGTTTGATAGTGCTCACCTGTTTCTCGTAAGTATTGACCCATTTTACGGCTGAGCTCTTCAGGAGAAACCGTTGCGGCACCGAGCTTACTCACTGCAATACCTGCTGCGATATTCGCTACCTCAACAGCGTCTTTAGGTTGCATACCTGCACCAAGCATCGTGGTGAGCGTAGCTATCACCGTATCACCCGCACCAGTAACATCGCTGACCTCTAGCACTTGAGCTGGAAAGTCATACTTTTCAGTCTGAGAAATGAGTGACATACCTTGTTCCGAACGTGTTAACAACATAGCGCCAATGCCATTGTCTGCAATCAACTTTCGCGCGCTTTGCGTCAATATGTCTTCACTATCTAGCAGGCCACCTGCAAGCTTAAACTCATTTAAATTTGGAGTAATAAAATCAGCCCCCCGGTACAAAGATAAATCACTAGATTTGGGGTCAATTAATACCGTTTTCCCTGCACTTTTTGCTAGGGCAATCATATCTTTAATCGAGCTAAGTGCACCTTTGTTGTAATCTGAAAAGAGCACAAAATCATAGCTATCAATAACTTGCTCAAGTCGCTTTAGAAGCAAACGGCTATGTTGTTCGGTAAATGGTTCTTCTAAGTCTAAGCGAACAACCTGTTGATGACGACTAATTACACGCATTTTAGCAATGGTTGGTAATTCTTCGATACTAACCAACTGAGACGCAATTTTTTCATTCTCTAGAATACGCGTCAAAGACTGCCCATTGTCATCTTCACCGATTAGTCCTAGCAAACCAACATGGCCATCTAAATGAGCAATATTTTTAGCTACGTTTGCTGCACCACCCGCTTTGTCTTCTAAACTATTTACCTTAACAACAGGCACTGGCGCTTCTGGAGAAATTCGCGCAGTATCACCTAACCAGTATCGGTCAAGCATCACATCACCCACAACCAAAATGCGAGCCTGATTTAAGTTCTGTAAGCGAGAAAAATCCATTACAGCTGCTCCGCAACCAACATATCAACGGCTTCACATAACCAATGCCCAATAAACATGTGCGCTTCTTGAATACGTGCAGTTTCATCATTTTTAATGATAATTGGTAATTTTGCGATGTTTTTTACATCTCCCCCATCACGACCTGTTAACGCGACCGTGTTGGCACCAATCTCATTAGCTGCCGCTAATGCTAAATTAATATTGTTACTCGTGCCTGAGGTAGTTAAACCAATGACTAAATCTTCTGGTTTACATAAAGCTTGCACTTGGCGCTCAAAAACAGTATCAAAATGATAGTCGTTACTATGTGCAGTAAGAATCGATGTATCAGTCGTTAAAGCAATTGATGCCAACGGGCCTCGTTCTAACTTATAGCGCACCACAAACTCCGCAGCTAAATGTTGCGCGTCAGCAGCGCTACCACCATTACCAAACCAAATCACTTTCCCACCCTTAGCTAATGTACTATGACATGCTTCTAGCAGTCTGATACATTCTTGGTGATAGTTTGCCATTGTTTCAAATAACAATTGGTGGCGTTCAAGGCTCGCTAAGTAACTTTGTTCAATTTGCTCATTTTGCGACATATCTGTTCCTAAATTACCACTTTCGGGTATAAACTTTATTAATATCGTACAAGGTTACCAGTATACATTGAGCGAAAGCCAAGTATAATTTTCACCAAACACATCCGTGCCAAAGCTCAAGGTAGTTTCTACCTGACGACCATCTATTCTTTGACTATTACTTAGTTCAACGGCTCTGGCTTGCTCATACTTAGCGCCTACTTGGTTGAACTCATTAATATAGTTACTCTCATTATTTATTTGTGTATATTTCACTCGCCACATTGAGTTGCTATCACTATTGTAAGTCGCTTCAATTGTATGAATTTGACTTGGCGCTGCATCACCAAACACTCGATGATCAGCAGCAAAGTGCCCCACTACTGCACCTTTGATGGTATTGCCACTTTTCGGATAAATCTCATTTACATACCAAAGACTGTGCATATTGGTATATTCATAGCGCAGTGTTGTGGTATTTGTTAGTTGTGGCAAATAGAAGCCAATACTGTTGGTCGTATTACCAAATTGATAGTTTTTATGGCCTTTAGTATCTTCACCACCATATTCAAAATACCACTCAATTGGCGTATAAAAGTCAGTTCTTATGGTACTAGTGATAGTCGCCCATTGGTCGCCTAGTTCATCATCTTGACTCAATTCAGCCGTTTTATTGTCATTACCAGCTGGGTCAAAATATGCTTTGATAATATCACTTGTGCCAACCTCTCTTGGCCCACCACCAAATTGCATCATACGATTGATGCCTATCTTCCAGCCTGCTATAGGTTCAAAACTAAAATGCGTACCAGCAAGCTTGGGTGATCCGCTGTGCAGCTTGCCTTGATATACAATGCCATTTTCTACCGATTCTAATTCTGAATAAAACAATTCAAAGTCAAAATTCCACCAGTTTTGTAATGGCGCAATTAAACCTAAAGATATTGACGGAGAAGGCTTCGCATTATTTGAGTAAACTTGTGCAAAGCTTTTAAAAGGCGAAAACCAATGTTCTTTATAGCCCAAATTTAATTGAAAAGTATCACCGCCTAATGCATAGAAAGTATTGTAAGGCACCAAATCACCTTGGCGCACACGATAGTCCATTCCTAACTGCAGCAAGGAACTTTCACTCCCTCGCCATACGCCTTCGAGTGACACCTCTGCGTACTCATTAGATGAATTACTTCTATCATTGGCAAGTTTTACAGTTTCACCAGAGTCATAACGAAGTTTAACTCCCTGACGTGTTACATCATCCTTACTAAAATACATTTTTAAACGCTTACGAATTGAGCTGTATAAAGGTTTATCAATACGCTGTAAGTGGCGCAAAGCTATGTTAATTTCGCTAATACGATAAGGTTTAGCCATTGGCGTACCATCAGTAAGCGCGAACATGCGGTCAATTTGGTACTCTAATAATGTATCCTTACCAATCGGCAAATATGCAGTAGGCGCACTAAAACTGTAGCTCGAAAAAAATAGTGCCAGCGCAACCAAATATGAAGAGAGTTTTAACGACATAGTGAATTATAATTATGAGTAGATAAAAGTGCTGGCATAATAACAAATAACCGCTTTAGGAGCACGACCCCAAATGTGTAATTTTGTTATAGTGTTTCACTAAAGCTGTCGAACACGTTAAAATAGTATCTAAAATTAATACCAGACGTTGTAAAATAACCTTGCATGATCACAGGCCCCAGCCTCTATGACTCAACTACTTTATTCACTTTCATTGGCGTTACTAAGCCCGCTTATTTTATTGTATTTGTATGCAATTCGTGGCAAGAAACAAAGCGCCTATCGGCAACACTTTTTAGAGCGTTTGGGTATCTATCGTACTGAAATACCTAAACATGCAGTGGTGTTTCACTGTGCTTCTGTTGGAGAAGTACTCGCAGCCACCCCATTAATAAAAACATTTATTCAACAAAACCCACTAGAGAACATATTAGTGACATGTAACTCACCAACAGGTAGAGTGCAAATAGAGCAGAATCTAGGTAATACAGTCACTGTGTGTTACTTACCCATTGATTTTTATTTTTCTAGTAAACGTTTTATTCGTCATGTACAACCCAAACTCCTGGTGATGTTAGAAACCGAGCTTTGGCCAAACCTATTTGCGCACGCAAGGCAACTGCACTGCCCTGTCAATATCATCAATGCTCGGTTATCTGAAAAGTCATTTCAAGGCTATCAAAAAATCGCCCCTTTGAGCCGGTTTATTATGCAGCACATAAATACCTTAGCCAGTCACAATGACGAAGATGCACAACGTTTTATTCGCTTAGGGTTAGAGCCGCACAAAGTCATGGTCACAGGCTCTATTAAGTTTGATATACAGCTTACAAAACATGACAAAAATACTGCCAACCAGCTAAAACAAACGTTCTCTAAACGACCTATATGGGTTGCAGGTTCAACTCATCCGGGTGAGCATGAGCAAATTTTGGCTGCACACCAAATATTATTAAATACCCACCCCAATGCACTATTAATTATTGCACCACGCCACCCAGAGCAGTTTAATAAAGTAGCTACGTTACTCACACAATCTCCTTTGCAATATTGCCGACGTAGTTCACCTTTTGACCCAAAATCACAAGTATTACTAGCTGACACTCTCGGTGAATTAAAAATGTTATTTGGATGTGCTGATATAGCATACATTGGTGGAAGTTTAATTGCGCGCGGTGGCCATAACCCGTTAGAAGCGGCTGCATTTTCATTACCAATTTTGACCGGCCCTCATGTGTATAATTTTGCTCATATCTATCCATTACTATTTGAATTAAATGCAGCAACTAAAGTGAGTAACAGCCAAGAGCTCGCAAGCCTTTTAAATACTTTACTCAATGATGAGCCACAAAGAAAAACACAAGGCAAGCAAGCCTTGGCATGTTTAGAGCGCAATCAAGGCGCAATAACAAAAACCCTCAACTTATTGCAATCTCAATTAAAAACCACGGAACAGCCATGACAAACAATCCTTCACTCACGCCACAAAAAGTCATGCAAAACTGGGTTAGCTCAGTGATTGTTAAATACAACTTCTGTCCATTTGCTCGTCAAGAAGTAGAACAAAATACAATTTATTATCGAGTATCCACAGCCATAAACCATGATGATGCTGTTATGGATATGCTGGATGAATGCACCACATTAGACAATGAGCCAAATCGAGAAACATCACTGCTTATTTTTAAAAATGGTTTTTGTGACTTCGGCGACTTCCTAGACTTGGTTGACTTAGCCAATGCCATGCTCAGCGTGCAAGGCTATGAAGGAAAATATCAACTCGCAAATTTCCACCCTGATTATGTGTTTGCCGATAGTGACGAGCAAGACGCGGCAAATTATACCAACCGCGCCCCCTTCCCTACCTTGCACTTAATTCGCGAACAAAGTATGGCTCAAGCACTGCAAAGCTACGATGATCCTCAAAGCATTCCTGACAATAACATTCGCTTAGCCAGAAGAAAAGGCGAAGCATTTTGGCAACAGCTACTAAAAGGCTGTCACAAAAAAGGCGGGTGATAGCACTGTATCACCTGCTTACTATCTGGCCTCAGGTTTAGATAAGGGTTTTGAAATAGGAAATACTGTATAGCTATTTCTTAACCCAACGGCCATTTACTTGCACATAGTGACCTTTTGATGTTTTTTCTATCGCTTTTTTGCCCGCGAGTGCTTCCACTTGTGACAAACTGATCCCATTCTTTTTCGCTAACTGTTGATACTTAGCTTTGCGCTTAGTATTTACCTCAGAAATGAGTTGCTGCGTTTGCGAATTGCTAGACACTGCTGCCAAATAACCACTCGCTGTTTCTCCCACTAAACCTTGATTTTTTGCACTATCTAAGGTTAATGCCCAAGCTGAAAATGCCATACCAACAGCTGCAATTGCCACAATTAACTTATTCGCTTTCATTTTTCTCTCCCTTAGAATAATTCACTGTCATCGCTAAATAGGTCATCGAGTTCTTTATCAACTTTCACCCGAATTTCATGGTCTACTTTAACGTTTAAATTGATCGTAATTGGCTCTTTGGTTTCGACTTGTACTTTATGCGTACAAGCACTGAGCCATATTAGGCTTACCAGTATTAGAGTCCATTTCATGGGCTTTGCTCCTGTTTAGTTAATGCATCTTCTACTTTTTGGGTTATCTCGTCGCTCAACCGCAGCGCTCTAAAAAGCGTAAATATGTTCTCTTGGTGCGTGTAATTAAAATTTACAGGCTGTGACTGAGGTTTATTCTCTCCTTCAATTTGCACCGCTAATGTCAGCCAACCGTCTTCAGTTAGTGCCACATCACTGCTTAAATTATCAATGGTTAAATCATCGAGCACACCAATCACAGACTTTAAGCTAGGCTGCTGCGCTTTCAATGCTTCTATTGAGGCATTCTTAGCCACTTTTAACTTACCAGTATCCGCGTTAAACAGTTTACCTTGCTCAACCGTGACTTTTTTATCTTTAATAGTGACAGGAAAAGTGCCAGATATTCGCCCCATGAGCTCTACACCCGCGTCTCGTCCAGCTTGGGCGAGTAGTGCAAGGTCAAGCGAGTGTGCATTAAGCTGTAAATGTTGTTGTTCAGCAGATAAATTAAATCTTGGAATACTCACCTGACCATCGAATACTTGAGCATTAATATCGCTTAAAAATGCTTGGTTATCTTTAACGCCTAACGTAGCTGATGCATTTGAAAGCACCACACCAGATCGCACCTGAGCAACATTAAGCTTAGAAGGCGCGACATTAATCATTCCTGAACTGTACTGACCATCAATAATCGTATTGATGTCATCAATATAATGTGCACCGTATAGAGCCGAAACATTATGTAACTGCGCAATAAAATCAGCTGTTTGCAGATTAAGGTCACCAGTCACTTCAATAGATGCTTCACCTTGGGCTAATTTTAGTTCTGGCACAAAATTATCCACAATGCTCTGTAAATCAATGATTGGCTTTGCGGTTACTAATAATTGATAGGGATGTGCCAAAGGTGAATACTGGTGTTTAAATACTCCCTCAACGCCCACCCCTTTAATAAAGTGTGTAAACATAACACCCCGACTTTGCTGGCCTGAACTTTCAATAGTGATATTTTTTAATGTCAGGTCTGATGTTTGCACTGCAGCGAGTTGAGTTTCCCCTTCAATCTGAGTGAATATTTCGCCGGCCCCAATACCTCCTGCCAAAGAGAACTGTGTTTTAATACCTTTTACCTTAATCGAATTGTTCTCTATCAAATCGCTCGACAATAAACCTTTTAGTTGTAACATGTGGTTTTTATCAATACTCAAATCAAGCTGCAGCTGATTGTTTTTGATATTCAAAGTCTGATTTTTAAGTTCAGTTGCAGTCAAAGTAAGTTGAGTATTCGTAACTAAATACTTTGAAAACTCAATATTACTGTCGATTATCATACGACTTTGCTGTGCACTAAAACCTTCAAAGTCAACATTATCAAGCGCCCCTATTGCATCGAGCTTTAATCGTGTGAGACCTGCCTGAAAGTTTACTTTAACATTACCATCAAGTTGTATATCCTGCCCTTGAAAAGGCACTAAAGGCAAAATATCACTGTGATAACTAAAACTGCCATTGCCATTAATTTGTTTATCAAAAATAGCGATTGAACCATTAAACGAGAGCATACCGAGATTTGTGCTTTGATGTATCAACTCAAAATCTGCATTGGCCTTATTAGCTGCCAAATCAGCTTTTAGCATCTTAATGTTAAATTGACTGCTTCTGTCTTCACTTACTAAAGTCACATGCTCTGTCAGCATTTTCATACTCTTAATTTTAGCAACACTTGGGAATTGCAATTGCCAAGGCTGTATCAATAAAGGGCGTAATTGTTCAGCGTAACTATGGGGTATCAAAGAGTCGCAGTCATCAATTTCTAATATATTGTTTAGACTTGATAAATCTGCTTTTACCTGCTGGGTATTCAAATCAATATTAAATTTACCAACACCATTACTATATAACTGCACTAAGCAAGATTTATGTTCAGCGCTGCCTAATAGTTGGTGTTTAAGGACAATATTGATGGCATTGCCATCATAAGAAATTTCGGCTCGCCCTGACACATCTTTTATTAATTCTGGAACATAGCTGCGTATCACAGGGCTCATTAGATCGACATCCGCATCAATGACGGTAGGTGCAAGTTGCAGTGTACCTTGCACGTCTCCTTGAACGTCAAAGCGGTTAAGCTCATGCTCATTTATCGACATTTTAATGGCCGGTATAAAGTCATTACCAACAACCTGTAAACTCGCAATATTAAGTAAAGGTCTATTGGGTAAGTCTAAAGATAACGGCACATACTCAGCAGCAACCCGCGATTGGGTTTGGGTTTGCTTTACACTTATAGACACTTTTTTGATAGCTGCACGGGTGTCATTTAAGTTAACACCTTCAGCCTCAATAACAAATGCTTCATGTTTTAAGCATAATGTCTGTATTTGTACAGAGCGCCAGCTATTGATAGACCAATCTAGGCATCCAAGCTGTATTTTTTGTGTGGCTAAATAGTAATTTGCAAGGGCAGTGACCAGCGGCTTACGCGCGATGTAAAGGCTGATAAGCAAGCTGCATAAAATGATGCCAATCCACTTTAATCGGCCAAAGGTCATATAATTAGCCTTTTTATATAGTTAGCTTTATTAGCTCCAATGATAAAGTAAAATTATACTGCTGTGACAAACTAATTGTAATAAGTTGTAGTGTTGAACAATAAATAAATACTTTATTGTACTATGGCTAACATAAATGAATAATGCTTTATACTCTATTCTAATGTGCTCATTGTCGCTGCCGCACGCTAAGTAGCGTTAAAAACACCAATACAGGTTACCTGATATGACAATTAAAACCGCTCTATTTTTCACTCTACTTATATTAACAAGCCTTGCTACCACAGCTGAAGAAAAGCCTGAGCCTCCCCCTTTGAACCCTGCTTATCATGGTGAGCACCCTATGGTATTACTTAACCAAGGCGCAAGTATTTATGCTGCGAACTTGCCAACTTACGACTTTCCAAATAATGTCCAAGTGGTATATAAAATTGAAAACCCAGGCATTGCATTTTTGAGCTTAGTCCGCGATGCTGATTTGGTCAGCATAAAGCCAAAAGCATTTAACATCGAACGCTTAATGCGCGGCGAAGAAGTAGAGGTAACCGCTGATGTGTACAGTGGCCATTATGGCAAAGGTGGCAGTAAACTACTAAGTAATGCTCCTATTGTGTTTAGCAAAAAGCTTTATTCTCGAACTCTAAATGATTTAACCCCGTCATCTCAGTGGCAAGAGTACGATATGATCCCAGTTTCATCAGATGGTCGAATATATATCCATAAGATTCAACAACCGCCAAGCTTTAATCACCTCATCTTTGTCGATCTTAGTAGTGCGTGTATGCAAAAATTTCGCACTTCCAAGCGCGTCCCTCCTCACAATGAATTAACTATAAAATTTGTTAATTGCGGGTCACTAAAGCCACTCTATTATGATACGCAAAATCTAGACAAGTGACATTGTCTAATTGCACTTAGCCACTTCAGTGCTTCACTCAGTACAGTTTTTGAAAGCATAACAAACAAAAAGACCGTTGTGTCGAGTATACACAACGGCCTTTTTATTTCATCTCGATATCAATCTAGCCAACGTTTTTACGCGCGTTGCGGAACATACGCATCCATGGGCTATCTTCTAACCATTCGTCTGGATGCCAAGAGTTCGCTACTGCACGAAATACACGCTCAGGGTGAGGCATCATGACAGTTGCCCGACCATCGGTTGAGGTCATACTGCTGATCCCCTCTGGTGAACCATTTGGGTTATTCGGATATTGCATTGTTGGATTACCGTAGTTATCAACAAATTTAAGTGCAACCGTTCCAGAGTCCAGTGCTGCGTTTACTGCACCTGAGTTTGCAAACTCAGCATGACCTTCACCGTGTGATACCGCAATCGGCATACGAGAGCCCGCCATACCATCAAAGAATACTGATGGGCTATCTTGTACTTCAATTAAACTAAAGCGTGCTTCAAAACGTTCTGACTTGTTAGTGACAAAGCGTGGCCAATGCTCAGAGCCTGGGATCAACTCTTTAAGCGTAGACATCATCTGACAACCGTTACACACACCCAAACTGAATGTGTCCTCACGATGGAAGAAGCTTTTAAACTGCTCACGTGCCATATCATTAAATAGGATTGATTTTGCCCAACCTTCACCAGCACCTAATACGTCACCGTACGAGAAACCACCACATGCAACTAAACCTTTGAATTGGTCAAGTGTTAAACGACCTTCAAGAATGTCACTCATGTGTACATCTACGGCAGCAAAACCAGCACGATTAAATGCTGCAGCCATTTCTAAATGTGAGTTAACACCCTGCTCGCGTAAAATCGCCATCTTAGGTTTGGCGCCAGTGGCGATATAAGGCGCTGCAATATCTTCATTGATATCAAAGCTTAGCTTTACATTAAGACCAGGATCTTTGGCGTCAAACTTCGCGTCAAATTCTTGCTTAGCACATTCTGGGTTGTCGCGTAGTGCCTGCATTTGATAAGTAGTTTCTGCCCAGATAGTACGTAACTCAGTGCGAGTATTACCTAATAGCGTGTTACCTGAACGATTAAATACTATAGTGTCATCATTATTTAACGTACCAATTTCATGACAAACCGACGATAAGCCATGCTGTGCTAGCACTGCATTAACTGCACTTAAGTCATCATTACGAACCTGAATAACAGCACCCAGCTCTTCGTTGTAAAGTACTTCAATATCACCTCCAACTAGGCTATCTAGAGTCACAGTTACACCTGTGTGGCCCGCAAATGCCATTTCAGTCACAGCACTGAACAAACCACCGTCCGAGCGGTCATGATAAGCAAGTAATTTTTCATCAGCGACCAGCATTTGCATCGCATTGTAGAAGCCTTTTAATAATTCTGGACTGTCTACATCTGGTGTATTATCACCTAACTGTTTGTAAACTTGCGCTAAGCTTGAGGCACCCATACGGTTTTTACCCGCGCCTAAATCAAGCAAAATAAGTGAACTGTCGCCTTTATCTGTACGTAATTGTGGTGTGACTGTTTTACGAATATCTTCAACACGACCAAATGCTGTAATAATCAATGAAAGAGGCGCTGTTACTGACTTTTCTTCGCCATTATCATCCCACTTGGTTTTCATCGACATGGAGTCTTTGCCCACAGGAATAGTCAAGCCTAGTGCCGGGCATAGTTCCTCGCCGACTGCTTTAACCGCCTCGTAAAGGCCGGCATCTTCACCCGGGTGACCTGCCGCGGCCATCCAGTTAGCTGATAATTTGATATTTTCTAAGCTACCTATGTTTGCACAAGCAATGTTAGTCAATGACTCAGCAACTGCTAAACGTGCTGAAGCACCATAGTTAAGTAGTGCCACTGGGGTACGTTCACCCATCGACATTGCTTCACCGTGATAAGTATCAAAAGAAGCTGCTGTTACTGCACAGTTCGCAACTGGCACCTGCCAAGGGCCTACCATTTGATCGCGTGCTACTAAACCCGTAACAGTTCGATCGCCAATGGTGATTAAAAATGTTTTCTCTGCAATTGCAGGTAAGCGTAATAAACGCGTTGCCGCTTCAGACACATCAATGTTTTGCGTATCTAGCGCCTTACCCTGTACTTGTTGTGATTTAACGTCACGGTGCATTTTTGGTGCTTTACCCAATAATACGTCAAGCGGTAAATCAACTGGATTATTATCAAAGTGGCTATCTGCAACCGTTAAGTGACGCGCTTCAGTAGCTTCACCAATTACCGCATACTGAGCTCGTTCGCGCTTACAGATTGCTTCAAAGCGCTCAAAATCTTCAACTGCCACAGCCATGACATAGCGCTCTTGTGATTCATTACACCAGATCTCGTGTGGTGCCATACCGGGCTCATCGTTTGGTATATTACGCAGTTGGAATTTACCACCACGGCCACCATCATCCACAAGCTCAGGGAAGGCATTTGATAAGCCACCAGCACCCACATCATGAATAAACGCAATCGGGTTTTTATCACCCAACTGCCAACATTTGTCGATAACTTCCTGACAGCGACGCTCCATCTCAGGGTTTTCACGCTGTACTGATGCAAAGTCTAAATCTTCATTTGATTGACCAGATGCCATTGAAGAAGCAGCCCCACCGCCTAGACCAATGTTCATGGCAGGTCCACCTAATGCCACTAATTTGGCACCAACTGGGATATCGCCTTTTTGCACATGGTCTGTGCGGATATTCCCTAAACCACCCGCCAACATAATTGGTTTGTGGTAACCACGCACTTCTTCACCATTGTGACTATTCACTTTTTCTTCGTAAGTACGGAAATAACCCAATAAATTTGGACGTCCAAACTCATTATTAAATGCCGCGCCACCTAGTGGCCCTTCCGTCATGATATTAAGTGCATTAACAATACGTCCAGGCTTACCAAAGTCGCTTTCCCAAGGTTGTTCAAAACCTGGAATACGCAAGTTCGATACAGTGAAACCGACCAACCCTGCTTTTGGTTTAGAACCACGACCTGTTGCACCTTCATCACGAATTTCGCCACCAGAGCCTGTCGACGCGCCTGAGAATGGTGCAATCGCTGTAGGGTGGTTGTGGGTTTCTACTTTCATCAAGATTTCAATACTCTCTTGATGATAAGCATATTCACCGTCTAAATTTGGGAAGAAACGACCTGCCGTTGACCCTTTCATCACAGCCGCATTGTCTTTATATGCAGACAACACATTTTCAGGATGTGTTTCAAAGGTATTTTTAATCATTTTAAACAGTGATTTAGGCTGTGCTTCACCGTCGATAGTCCAATCTGCATTGAAAATTTTATGACGACAGTGCTCAGAGTTTGCTTGTGCAAACATAAATAATTCGATGTCGTTCGGGTTACGTCCTAATTTTTGGAAGTTTTCTACCAAGTAATCAATTTCGTCGTCAGCTAATGCAAAACCTTGCTCTACGTTTGCTGTTACAAGTGCTTCGCGACCACCACCCAAAATATCCACTGAAGACATTGGGCGCGGCTCATCCACTTTAAATAACTGTGCTGCATCTTCAAGCTGAGTATGTGTCGACTCTGTCATACGATCATGTAGCAAAGTACCAACTTGTAAGAGTTGCTCTGGAGTTAAATCACCCTCAACGTAATAAGCAATTCCTCGTTCAACACGGTGTACTTGGCTCAAGCCACAATTATTCACAATGTTAGTTGCTTTAGAGGCCCAAGGTGAAATAGTACCAGGGCGAGGTGTCACTAAAATTAACTGACCTTGCGGCTGGTGTTCCGCAATCGTCGGACCATACTCTAACAACTTATTAAGTTTAACCAGTTCAGCCTCACTAAGCTCTGCAGTTAAATCAGCAAAGTGCATAAACTCTGCATAAACACCTGTTACAGGTAAATTTGCAGCTGTGCAGTTTGTAAGGACTTTTTGAACTCTAAAATCAGACAGTGCAGGCGCACCACGTAGGATCAACATAGGTATTTTCATCCGGGGTTAGGGATTGAACGATATTTAGGGCCGCTATTATAGTAGAAATGTCGCTTGGGTTTAATACTAATAATGCCGAAACTCGCAAAAATACCACTTTTTAATTTAAAACCAACCCGTTATGACCCATTAAAAATAACACAAAGTTTTAATTTTGCGTTCGCTGGAAAATTTAGCTAACGTGAAGAATACGCTTACACCACGCGAGGAGAGGACATGCATAGGGGAAAGTGGACATTCATAGCTGTCGTTTTATGTATCTTAGTTGGTTGTGAGCAGGCTTCAAACAACCAACTCGAGAACATCAAACATAAGCAAGTGATTAGAGTCGGTACGCTTGCAGGCCCCGGTAATTACTTTCAAGCTCGTCATGGTGAGCAAGGCTTTGAATACGATCTAAGTACGGAGTTTGCTGATTTTCTCGGTGTTCAACTACAAATGGTGCCCTTTTTCAGCTTGTCTGAATTGTTTGCACGATTAGATAATGGCGATTTAGATATGATTGCCTCAGGAATAAGCTATCACCCACAACGCACCAAATACTATCGCTTTGGCCCCAGTTACCGAACAATCAGCCAAAAGCTCGTTTATAAGCAAGGAAGAACAAGACCTAGAAGCATGGAAGATATAGAAAAGCCTATTACTGTTTTAGCAAATTCTAGCCATGTATTGACCTTACAACAACTAGAGCAAAAATACCCTGCACTTAAATGGCAAACTGTGAGTGATATGGACGAAGAGGAACTCTTGCTTGGTATTATTGACGAGCAAATTGATTACACCATTGCTGATTCTCATACTCTAGCATTGTTCCGTCGTTATCATCCAACGGTTAGTATCGGGTTTTCTGTAACACGAGGCGATCCTATCTCTTGGGTATTACGTAATAACGGTGATGACTCACTGTATGCGCTGCTGTTACCTTTTTTTGCTGAACTTAAACAAACAGATGTACTCTATACATTAGAGGAAAAATATTATGGTCATGTTGCGTCTTTCAATTACGTTAATGCGTTAGCATTTGTTGAAGCCGCACATGAAGTATTACCTAACTACCTAACTTGGTTTAAAGAACACGCTAAAAGCATAGATTGGCGATTATTGGCAGCCTTGAGCTACCAAGAATCTATGTGGGACCCTAGCGCTAAATCACCAACCGGTGTGCGTGGTATAATGATGTTAACACGACCAACTGCAAAACAAGTGGGGGTCACCAACCGGTTAGAGCCAGAACAAAACATTAGAGGCGGCGCGCAATATTTGGCAAAGTTACTAAAACGTATACCCAAGCGTATACCGCAGCCTGACAGAACTTGGTTTGCGTTAGCTTCATACAATGTAGGATGGGGGCATGTTAATGATGCTCGGATAATTACCCAACGCCAAGGGGCTGATCCGGACAATTGGGCAGACGTTAAAAAACGACTACCGCTACTTATAAAAAAACGCTACTATCGAAACACTAAATATGGATATGCACGCGGAGATGTTGCCGTTCAGTATGTAGATAACATTCGTCGTTATTATGATGCACTGGTCTGGTTAGATGAAAATGATGCACTCAGTGCACACTCTAGCAAGTAGCTTGTTTGTAAAGGCAACCTGTCATTAACTTGCAATAAAGACCTGTAAAGCTGTTACGCGTGCTTTTCTCTCACACATATAAGGAGGTTCAGATGCTTAAAAGACGTCGAACTCATCAATTCAAACGTAATACACGACACACGACACCAAATAGACGTCGTGTTATGTTAAAAAACGCACACAAAAAAGTGCTACTACGAAGAAAGTTATTTGCCCTGTTGCAAATGGAAGAAATGGCGGCTCAACCTTGAGCTGCTTTTTTAGTTTTTTTGCTGCCTTAATTTCTTGACGCCGCGTTTTAAAAAATGCAGATATTTTTTCACTACATAATTGAGCTAATACACCTTCAGTAACTTCTAATTGATGGTTGAGCTTAGGCTCCCTAACTAAATTCATAATAGAACCTACAGCGCCTGTTTTCGCATCTTTTGCACCAAATACCACTCGCTTTATACGACTATGAACCAATAACCCAGCACACATCGGGCAAGGCTCTAGCGTGACGTATAAAGTACAATCAACCAAGCGATAATTTTCAAGCACTTGACCTGCTTTTCGAACAGCCTGCATCTCTGCATGCGCTGATGGGTCATGGTTGCATATTGACTGATTCCAGCCAGCTGCAATTATTTGATTATCTTTTACAATTACCGCTCCCACAGGGATTTCGTCTTGCTGCTGTGCTTTGTCGGCATACTCTAACGCTTGCGACATCCAATATTGATCTTGTTCTAGCTCGCTCATGGGGGTTTTAACTTCACAATTGCCTAAGTACTCACTGACTAGTATACCGTGAACCAGTAAAGCGATAAACATGACTCTTGGTGGCTTTTTTTATGAAACCTGTGACAATCTTTTAAAGGCATAACAATAAGTAAAATTGTAAAAAACTGATTATTTTCTTCATTTTAGTGTAATCATCCTAGAAAATCGTAAAATCACATGGCTCTAATGGCTACACTTAGGCTATAATTCGCCGCTTTTTTTATTTCTTGAGCTCAACACGCACGGGTAAAACATGAAATTTCCGGGACGCCGCAGGCATAAACATTATTTTCCAGTGGAAGATAAAGACCCTATAATCAAACAGTTAGGTAATGATAATGGGTTAAAGCACAGCTATATCTGTGGTATTGATCAAATCGTTGTTGATATTGAAGCTAAAGTTGATCAGGCTTTTTTAGATGAATTTGGCTTACAACTAGGCATGTCGCAAGTCATCGCGAGTGACATCACCAATGCACTTTACGAGCGCCTTAAACGCGATAACATGATTGATTACGAATTTGCTGGCGGAACCATAGGTAATACCATGCACAATCATTCGGTGTTGGCAGATGACCGCTCTGTCTTACTTGGCGTTATGAGTGAAAACATCACTGTGGGTAGTTATGCCTACAAGTTTTTGTGTAACACATCCAGTCGCGTGGACTTAAATCATCTACAGCCCGTAGATGGTCCAATTGGTCGATGTTTTACATTAATCGATGCCTCTGGTGAGCGTACGTTTGCGATCAGCGCAGGACTAATGAACTATTTACGTCCTGAGTCTATTTCTCAATCTTTAATTGAAAACGCCTCAGCACTGGTGATCAGCGCCTACCTTATGCGTACAACTGGTGATGAAACAATGACTCAAGCAACAATGCAAGCGGTTCATTATGCAAACCAAGCAGGTGTACCTGTGGTACTAACACTTGGGACTAAATTCTTAATTGAACAAGACCCAACTTGGTGGGCAGAATTTGTTGATAAACACGTTGATATTCTTGCTATGAATGAAGAAGAAGGCGAAGCGATAACTGGATTTAATGACCCTCTTTTAGCGGCTGATAAGGCACTCGATTGGGTAGACCTTGTTATTTGTACTGCCGGCCCGAAAGGGTTATTCATGGCAGGTTATGTTGATGAGCATTACAAACGTGAAACCGAGTACCCACTATTACCGGGTGCAATCGCTGAGTTTAACCGCTATGAATTTTCACGAGGTATGCGCAAAGCTGATTGTGAAACACCAATTAGAGCATATACACATACGGCACCTTACATGGGTGGTCCTGACACGATAAAAAACACCAACGGTGCTGGTGATTGTGCTCTGGCAGCTGTATTACATGATTTATCGGCGAATGAGTATCACAAACTTAACGTGCCAAACTCAGCCAAACATGAACAACAAGCCATTACTTATTCTTCGCTGGCACAAATTAGTAAATATGCAAATAGAGCCAGCTACGAAGTTTTAGTGCAACACTCGCCTCGCCTATCAAAAGGTTTACCTGAGCGTGAAGACTCGCTAGAGCAATCTTACTGGGATAAATAAACCCGTTCACTTAATGGTATACCAGTTGCATTAAATGGCTTAGTAACAAGACAAGAATTTCGGTATGCGGTTATTCTACGTAAGTCATTTAGATTAAGTTTTATAGAAGTTGCAAAGCACAAAGTTATAATAATAAATAGCCTCTCTAAAAAGAGAGGCTATTTATTTCAAAACACGAGTCACTCGCGCTAGAAGCGGTACTGTAACCCTAGCGCTATTTCAGATATATCATTTTTTGATACAAAATAGTGACTATAATCAAGGCCAATAGTTAGGTCATTAGAAACCTCATAATATACGCCTCCTCCCAAATAGCCGCTAGTACCGTTATCTTCAAAACGATATGATGTGCCGCTATCACTAGCACTGTCTATTTTATATTTCCAATTAAAGGCCCCAAAGAACACTTTACCTTGAAACTTACCCGTGAGGTTTTTAGAGTAATCGACCTGCATGGATACCCCTTCAGGCAGCACTGGTGCAACTTTTCGCACAACGTTGTGTGCATCATTTGACTCGACTACTGAGCCTGAGAAATCAATACGACCTTCCCCAAGGTTTATGTAACGTAACCCAACGTCCCAATTAGGCGCAACTTGATAAAACGCACCTATAGACCAGCTAATATCACTATCATCAACATTTGAAACAATGAGTGGTGATTGCCCTACCTCAGTATCAGCGGTTGCTTGGCCCACCGAACTTGTCACCTTCCAATCGGCAGGACTGGCATTTGCACTCATAGCACACATACTACTCACAACTGCAAATGCGGGTAATAACGCTTTCCTTCTTCGTATAAATAATGCTGACACGATTAGCACAAGTATGCCTCCCATTGAACCTGATGAACTATTACTAATAGTTGTACTGGTGTTTTGTTGAATACTCACAGTGACACTGACTATACCTTCTGCAGTCGCACCAAACTCATCACGTACCACATAAGTAATGGTATCAGACCCCGTAAAGCCAGATTGTGGTGTATAGCTTAAAGTATTATCGATATTAACCACTACGCTGCCGTGCGTGGCTGATGCAGATACCAAGCTCAACGCAGTACCTTCCGGATCACTGTCATTGGCTAGTACGTCTATTACTAATGCTGAACCATCCGATGTGACACTATCATTTACAACGTTTGGCGCTTGGTTGGTGACAATAGAAACTGCTGCCGTGCTATTTGCAGTACCTCCTTGACCATCCGTTACGCTGTATTGAATCATTGCTTCACCAATAAACATAGCAGGTGGCGTATAATGCAGTTGGTTATTTTCAACCACCACATTACCAAAGTCGACGGTAGCACCTGAAACGGTTAATGCGTCTCCATCTGCATCGGTATCATTTTCAATAACATCAATAATAATTGTTTGCCCAGCAACAATAGTTACTGAATCTGCATTGGCTATAGGAAGCGAGTTATCACTCAATAGTACTGCAATACCACCTGGGTCAACAATGGTGCTATTTGCAATACCATCATCATCATTCGGCCCACCATCTACAATACGCAATTGCACACACCAACTTCCCTCAGCTAAGCCATCTATCCATAAATCCTCACCTGGAGGTGGACAAAAGCCTGGTTCGCCCACAGCAGAGAGTACTTGGTTTCCATCGCCAATAACAAAGTCTTGCCATTGGCCATTACTCAACTTGCGATACACCGCACCACCCGGTATGGGGCTACGCTGAGGTAAGACAATGCTATAAACCTCTCCTGGTTTTGGCAGACCTGTGGCAATATAATCAAACAGACCGCCAATATTTTGTGCAGAAGGATCATTAGGTAACTCTGCTTCTAATAACTGAACACCGCCAGTTTGGTTCTGTGCAACCGTAACACCTTTGCGCAAACAAACACCGGGATCACCTTCAACTAAAAATTGGCTCGACTCCAGAGCTTGCTCCTGCATCACATTACAATCAGAAATTGCATCCATATAATCTGGAATGCCATCACCATCAGAATCAGCATATCCCTCTTCATCATCAGGGATAAGGTCGCCATCAGAATCATTTCCTGCAAGCGGGTCTAAGGCCGCAATTATCTCAATATATACATCCTTATTAGTCGCTAGGCTTGGCGTTGCACTATCTTCTGCCTTTGCTGCGATTTTATAGATACCTGTAGCAATACCTTGCGGATTAAATACAAATTGCAAAGGATCTGATGATGTATTAGTAAGTGCTGAGTCTGATTGCCAAGTGACCGTTACTTGATCATTTGGATTTGGATCTGATACGGAAGCCGTTATTGTTACATTGCTATCAGATGCAGTAACAAGTGAGCGCTCTTCCCCTTCTTGACTGACTGAAGTAGTAATTGCTGGTGCCACATTCTGCTCAACAATCGTAACTGTAGATGATGATTTAGCCCCCAGATTTAAACTACTATCTAAATTAATAACAATAGTTTCATTACCTTCAGTTAAGGTATCAGCAAAAATATTAAAGTTAATACTTGCTTGAGTACCTGAACTAATAACGACTTCACCGGATTGTAAGTCATGATCACTGCTATCAGCACTGCCTGATACCGTATAAGGAATCGTCACAGGATAACTGGGTGCCACCCCATTGAGGTAAACGCCCACCGAGTGGCTTTTATCCTCTGCTACTTGGCTATTTTTCTGTAATGAAACTAAAGGATTCACGTTAACGTTCTGACTTGCTGTAGCCTGTAAACCTTGACTATCTTGCGTTTGCCAGTAAGCGACATGCTGCCCAGGAGCAAATATAGGCACATTGCGAGTCAGAGATACTGGTAGGGGGTTACCCTGACTATCTGTCGCGATTGCAGTACCCAAGTCCACTTTTGTAAACAACCCAGTGGCATTAACCGTCACTCCACTTGGTGCTTGAATAGTCGGCGCTCCTGCACCTCCTGCTGTATTATTTATAGTGATAGTCGCATTTGCAACAGCTCTAGCTTTATCAGTATCTTCTATCACATAGGTAACCGCAAATGGCCCCTGAGCGTTAGCAACCCCTTGATAAATTAAAGTGTTATCTGAAACACTAACACTTCCAAGTGACACTCTCGCACCCAGCAAGCGCAACACACCACCATCTGGGTCTAGGTCATTGTCTAATACTGGCAAGCTATACTGATTAGATGACACCGCATCAAACGTAAACGTATCATCAATGGCAATAGGTGCATCATTCACTGGCACAACAGAAATATTCACCAGCGCTACATCTGATTGCAGCTGACCATCAGATGCAACAAAGCTAAATTCATCATTACCGTTAAAATTAGGTAGCGGCGTATAGCTTATTGTTGTTCCCTGAACAACTGCTTGGCCATTTTGCGGCTGACTTTGTAGCTCGATGGTGAGAGCATCACCATCAGCATCTGTCGCATCCGCCACAAAGCTAGTTGTACCGTCCTCATTCACACTCCTTTGCATATTACTAGCAACGGGGGCTGCATTAACTGGTTCAACTGTGATATTAAAAGCTGGTAGGCTTGCCTGAAGCGCTCCGTCTCCAACCGAAATTACAATATTGCCATAATCGCCAACATTATCACCTGTTGGTGTACCTGAAAGGCCCCCCGTTGCATTATCAAAACTAGCCCAACTCGGTAAATTGGTAATTGAGAAAGTAAGCGTATTAGAATCTACATCAGATGCCTGAGGTGTGAAGCTATATGGTTCATCTTGTAATACGGTAGTCGCTGGCGTTCCGCTTATAGTAGGGGCATCATTAACGGCATTAACCGTTATGGAGAAGGCCGCAAGCGACACACTTTCTTGCCCATCACTGACTGAGATCACAATATTGTCGTAATTGCCATCCTGCCCTTCTATAGGCGTGCCCAATAGTGCCCCCGTTGAGTCATCAAAGCTCGCCCATACGGGTAGGCCTGTTATGCTAAAGGTCAGCGTATCTTGGTCATTGTCACTGGCACTTGGTGTAAAGCTATAACTTTCGTCTTCATTCACTGACGTTGTTGGTGTACCAGAGATAACAGGAGCATCATTAACCGATGACACTGTAATATTCACTGTGGCCGCATTAGATGTAAGACCCTCGGTATCTTGCACAGTATATGCAAAGCTATCAGTACCGAAGAAGTTAGCTGATGGTGTATACAATACCGCACCTGAGGCTAGTACTTGTGCACTGCCCCCTTGAGGTGCACTAGTAATAGTAACACTTGATGTATTTAACTGACTGTCTACATCCGTATCATTACCTAATACGTTAATTTCAATATTGCCATCTTCTAGTATTTGAGCTGTATTACCTACAGCAACTGGCGCATCATTAACAGCTGTAATTGTCACGGTTACCGTGGCCGGGTCTGAGCGCAAACCATCGCTGTCTTCAACCGTATAGGTAAAAGTGAGCGTGCCATTTTGATCTTGTTTAGGTGTAATAGCCAATACACCATCAGTGCCAACCGTTACCGTAGCAAGGTCGTAATTACCTGCACCATCGCCCTTATCCTCTAAGACAATATCTGTGCCGTCGAACCCTTGGTCTTCTACATCTGAGTCATTTGCCAAAACGGTAAGGGTTGTTGCTGTATCCTCATTTGTGGTAACAGCATCATTGCCTGCTACCGGTCTATCATTTACAGCACCTATGTTCACCGAGATAGTTGCAATATTAGATTTACCACCATCACTATCTAAAATCGAGTAGGTAAAACTATCACTACCTGTTTCATTAGCATTTGGTGTATAAGTAATGGTGCCATTGTTCAAATCTACTGCAGCTTGACCTTTACTTGGTTGCGATTCTAACGTGATATTACCCGTAGGGTTTGTATCTTCAACATCTGTTGCACTAGCTCGAACTGATAATGCTGAGGTTGGTGTATCCTCATCAATATTCGGTGTAAAATTAGCCGCTACAGGTAAGTCATTTACTGCGGTAATCGTCACACTAACCGTAGCTTCATTTGATTCAGCCTGAGTAGAGTCTTTGACTGTATAAGTAAAAGAGTCTGCGCCATTTTCATTTGCTGTTGGAGTAAAAGTGACCACGCCATTACTAACACTTACTTGGCCTTTGGTTGGCTGAGTTTTAATAACTACCGATGACGCTACCATATTATTTTCAGGGTCACTATCATTAGCCAGCACATTAATTGTATTTGAAGCATCTTCCAAGGTAGTTAGGGTATCGTTAACAGCCGTCGGTGCATCTTCTACTGCGTTCATATTAATTGTTACAGTATAAACTGGTGAGCTGGTATTAGCGTTATCTTCAACGTGGTATGTAAAACTATCAGTGTGGTTTTCACTACCACCATGAACATAACTAAAGCTACCATTCGTGTTTAACGTTAATGTGCCATATTGAGTGTCAGTGTCTTTAACAATTGTTAGGCTATCATTTGAATCTAAATCATCATCACTGGCTAATGTTAATAGGCCATTGTTAAAGTCTCTGGAGAGTGTTGCCCCCTCATTGATAGTGTAACTGGTATTTTGACCCGTCGGCGCATCATTGGTATTGACGACTTCAATGTTAAAAGCAGTTAAATTACCAGTATCTGTTCCGTCATTGACAGAAATTTGAATGTTGGCTGTGGTACCAACATGAGAATCATCAGGCGTGCCAGTTAATGCGCCAGTTTGCGTATCAAAACTCGCCCATGTTGGTTTATTTGTAATACTGTAAGTATGTGTATCTGCCGTATCTGAATCTGCAAGTGTTGGTGTAAAACTATAAGCACTGTCTTCATTAATGCTCGTTGCAGGTGTCCCCGTCAATACAGGAGCCACGTTATATTGCTTAGTCACTGTGTCTGTAAAGCCAGTGCCTTGGTTGCCAGCTGAATCTGTTACCGTCACGGTCAAAGTTAACGTCCCTTCAGCCAGCGTGCTCACATTTACTGAGGTTACTTGTTGGCTTACACCTGTAATAGTGATTGCCCCTGAACTACTTACCGAATTGGTTCCGTCTGATATTTGATATGTAAAGCTCCCCGAACCTTCTAAACCACTGAGTGTAAAACTCAAAGCAGACTCATTACTGGCATTAATGATTGTCTGATCAATTGCAGCGGTCGCACCTGCTGGTACCGCATTATCAAGTGTAATGGTTTGCGTGGCCGCATTTGAGGTATTCCCTGCAGTATCTTGCTGTGTCGCCGACACCGTTAAGCTGCCATTATTTAAGCCACTTACATCCAGCTCTTGACCACTTATCGTCCAGTTACCCGAGCCATCTGCCGTTACCGTTCGTGATACCGTCGAATTAGAA